>JAGXSO010000065.1 GCA_018333775.1 Truepera sp. | reverse complement strand
GGCGACTGGGCCGGCAACGAGACCGTCTACGCTCAAGAGGGGTTAGCGACTACCAAGGCGCTTTTACCCGAGGTGCTGCGGCTCATCGGTGAGCGCGACTAACCAGTAGGCCGGCTGCTATCTTGCTGACACGCATTGGTTAGACTGGTGCCATGGAGATCGTCCGCCGCAAGACTGTGACCGTCTGGGTAGGGGGGGTGCCGGTCGGCTCGGACTACCCCATCGTGGTGCAATCGATGACTAACACCGATACCGCTGATGTGGCCGCGACCACGCAGCAGGTGGCGGAGCTAGCGCAGGCCGGGAGCGAGATCGTCCGCATCACCGTCAATAATCGCGAGGCGGCTAAGGCGGTGCCGGAGATCCGCCGCCGCCTTGATGACCTGGGTTGGCCGCACGTGCCGATTGTGGGCGACTTTCACTATAACGGCCATATTCTGCTGCGTGAATTCCCCGCTGCTGCCGCGGCGCTGGCTAAGTACCGCATCAACCCCGGCAATGTGGGTGCGGGGAGGTATCACGACGCTAACTTCAAGACTATGATCGAGGTAGCGCTGGAGTTTGATCGCCCGGTGCGGATCGGCGTCAACTGGGGCTCGCTCGATCAGCAGCTCTTGACCCGCTTAATGGACGACAACGCCAAGTTAGCTCAGCCCTTAACAGCAGGCGAGGTCACCATTCAGGCCATGATCGAGTCGGCGCTTAGATCGGCCGAGTTGGCTGAGTCCTACGGGCTAGCCCACGACAAGATCGTGATTAGCACCAAAGTTAGCGTAGTGCGCGACCTGTGGGAGGTATACCGCCGGTTGGCCGCCCGCTGCGACTATCCGCTGCACCTTGGCCTCACCGAGGCCGGTATGGGGGTCAGAGGTATCACTGCTAGTGCCGCCGCGCTGGCGGTCTTGCTGGCCGAAGGGATCGGGGACACCATCCGCGTCTCGCTCACGCCTGAGCCGGGCGCCTCGCGCACTAAGGAGGTCGAGGTGGCCCAGGAGGTGTTGCAGGCGCTAGCCTTGCGCCAGTTCGCCCCCAGTGTGACCGCCTGCCCTGGCTGTGGCCGCACCACCAGCACGCTGTTTCAGGAGATGGCCCGCGATATTCAAGCCTACCTTAAGGCCCAGCTGCCGGTCTGGCGCAACCAGTACCCCGGCATCGAGACGCTCAAGGTAGCGGTGATGGGTTGTGTGGTCAACGGCCCAGGCGAATCTAAACACGCCGATATCGGCATTTCGCTCCCCGGCACCGGCGAGGATCCCCGCGCCCCGGTCTACCGCGACGGTAAGCTGTTTACCACTCTGCAAGGCCCGGCCATCGCCCAGGAGTTTAACCGGCTCCTGGAAGTTTACGTGCAAGAGCGCTTCGGCCAGTAGCTGGTAGTGGGAAGTAGGTAGTGGGAAGTAGGCAGTGGGGTTTTCCTACTTCCCACATCCCACATCCCACTACCTACAACCTGTCGCCGACCTGCTGGAATTTCAACCGTCAGCTTACAGCCTTCGATTGTGGCGAGCGTTAATTTTGCTTGCGAGCAGCCTCCCGTAAACTTAGCCCGTGCGAGGCAGCGACATTGCGCTTAGGCAAGCTCTGCGCTATTGCGATGAGCTGACCCGGCGGCACTCCAGCACCTTTTACCTCGGTTCGCGCCTGTTTCCGGCCCGGCAGCGCCAGGCGGTGAGCGTGGTCTATGCCGTCTGCCGCAGTGGCGACGACGCCGTGGATGAGGCCGAGTCGGCAACCGCGGGGCGCGAGCGCCTAGCCCACTGGTGGCAAGGGGTCGAGCGCGCCTATGCCGGAGAGCCCTGCCCGGATGAGCCGCTCGAGCTGGCCCTAGCTTGGGTGCTGAAGCACTACGAGGTGCCTAAAGAGGCCTTCACTGAGCTTTATCTGGGCTTTCGCTCCGACCTTGACCCACAACCGTTTGAAGATCTTGAAGAGTTGCTGCTCTACTGCCGCCGGGTGGCCGGGGTGGTGGGCTTGATGGTGGCGCCGATCGCCGGCTATCGCGGTGGCGAGGCGACGCTGCAAAACGCCTTGGCTTTGGGGCAAGCTATGCAGCTGACCAATATCTTGCGCGATGTCGGCGAGGATCTGCTTCGGGGCCGCTGCTACTTGCCCAAGACACTTTTGGCACGGCACGGCGTAACCGTCGCGATGTTGCGCGAAGGTCGCGTGACTGAAAGCTACCGCGCACTCCTGGAGGAGCTGGCAGAGCTCTGCCGTCAGCTCTACCGGCAGGGTTGGCGCGGTATCCCTAAACTGCGCGGGCCGGCCGCTAGCGCGGTGGCGGTAGCAGCCTTGAACTACGAGGAGATTCTGCATAAACTGCGGCAGAACGGCTACGACAACCTGACCCGCCGCGCGCACTTAAGGCCGCTCGAGCGCTTAGCCCTGATCCCGCGAGCCGTCTATGGCGTGCTCAGCCAGAGCCTGGCGTAAGCTAGTGGGTATGCCGGACTACGACGTGATCACCATCGGCGCCGGGCATAACGCCCTTATTGCTAGCGCCTACCTGGCCCAGGCAGGCCACAAGGTGGCGGTGTTCGAGCGCCGCGACATGGTCGGCGGGGCGGTCTCCACCAAGGAGCTGGTGCCCGGCTACCGCTTCGATCTGGGCGGCAGCGCCCATATCCTGATTCGTCTGACGCCGATTGTCGAAGAGTTAGGGCTAGCACGCTTCGGCCTGGAGTATATCGATATCGATCCGCTCTTTTTTGCACCCTACCCCGACGGCGATGCGGTATTCATCTACCGGAGCGAGGAGCGAACCGCTGAGGCGCTGGAAACCAAGTTCCCCGGCGAGGGGGAGGCCTACCGGCGCTTTCTCAACTACTGGCGGCCCTTTGCCAACGCGGTTAAGGAGCTGTTTTTAACGAGCCCCAGCCCGCTCAATCTGGGGCGGAAGCTAATTTTCGGCAAAGCCTTTCGCCAGGACTGGAAGCGTGCCCTGCCGCTGATACTGAAACCCTACGGCGAGGTGGTGGACCACTACTTTAAGGAGGAGAAGGTCAAGGCCCCGCTGGTCTGGATGGCGGCGCAATCCGGCCCTCCGCCCAGCGAGCCGCTTAGCAGCCCGTTCTTGCTCTGGCACCCGCTCTACCATCAGGGTGGGATGGCGCGGCCACGCGGCGGCTCGGGGAGGCTCACCCAGGCCCTGGCCGAGCATATCGCGGCTCACGGTGGGAAGGTCTTTACCAGCGCGCCGGTCGAGCGCATTCTGGTCGAGGCTAACCGCGCTACCGGCGTGGTGGTGGCCGGACAGGCCTACACCGCCAAGGCGGTGCTGGCCGGAAGCCATGCCGTGGAGACATTTACCAAGCTGCTGGCGCCCGGAGAGCGCCCGCCCGGCGCAGTCAATATGCGAGTTGGCAACGGCTTTGGCGCCATCATCCGCCTGGCCCTAAGCAGCAAGATCCGTTACGCCGCCCATCCCGGTGACGAGGCGCGGCACGCCTTGCAGCTGATCTGCCGCGACCGGGCCCAGATTAATGCCGCCTATGGCGACTATCTCAAAGGTGAACCGAGCCGTGATCCGGCCATTGTAGCTATGAGCTTCAGCGCGGTCGATGACACGCTGGCCCCGCCTGGCGGCGAGGTGCTGTGGCTGTGGGCGCAGTACTTTCCTTACGAGCTAGCAGGCGCTAAGTCCTGGGATGATATCGCCCCGGCGGTCGAGGCCTCAATCCTTGAGGCTTTTGAGGCCTATGCCCCCGGCACTAAGGAGAAGATCGTCGGTTCGCTCTTTCAGCACCCCTTATGGCTCGAGCGCGAGCTGGGCCTCTATCGTGGCAATGTGATGCACCTGGAGATGAGTCTCGATCAGATGTTTGCACTGCGCCCCTTTTTAGGGGCGGCAGAATATAAGACCCATCTCAAAGGGCTCTACCTCACCGGTGCCAGCACCCATCCGGGTGGCGGCATTATGGGCGCCTCGGGCCGCAACGCTGCGCGGGTGGTGCTGAGGGCGCTGGGAAAGCGGGCTTAGCGTGACACTACCGGAGTCGTTAAAGTCATCCGCCTTGCTGCTTCGCCCCTGGTGGCGGGGGGTGCTGGTGTTATGGGCCGTTAGCATGGTCCCGGCTCCGCTCATCCCGGAGCAGTTTCCGCTGCTGGCCTACCTCAGCACCAGCCTGTTGGCACTCGGTGTTTTGGGCTATGCGCTCGAGCGCTACGGCCTAAGGGCGCTAGGGTTGTTGGCGGCAGCTCTGGCCTTTGGCGTAACCATCGAGTGGGTGGGGTTTACCACCGGCGTGCCGTTTGGCGCCTTCCAGTACACCGCGCCCGGTCCGAGCATACTAGGGGTACCTATCCTGGTGCCGCTCGGCTGGTGGGCTCTAACTATGGTGGCCCTGTCGGTCGTCGGCGCCGCCTATCGCCTGTGGTTGGCGCCGCTGGCGCTGGTAGCCTGGGACTTAGGCCTCGACCCCTTGATGGTCGCCAAGGGTTTCTGGGTCTTTGAGGCCGGCGGATGGTACTACGGCGTCCCGCTGAGCAACTTCTTGGGCTGGTACCTGTCGGGCTGGCTGCTCTCGGCGCTGCTGCTGAGGCTCGAGCCGCGCCTTAAGCGCGACGCCGCGCCCGAGTTGCAGCTGGTCTACCTGGCACAGGCGTTTTTCATGACTCTGGGGCTGATCTTTTTCGGCTTAGCCGGAGCGGCTCTGGTTACGCTGGTTGCGATGGGCCTGTTTATACTGCCGCTGCTAACTAAGAGGCCGGGCCGTGCCTCATGAGCTATGCCGAGCATCTGCGCACCCTGCTGGCACGTGAAATAGAAGCCGTTATCGCTAGGGTGCTACCGTGGTTGATCCGCCGCTCGCTGGCCACTAAGCTCCACGCCGTGTACCTAGCACAGCCTGCGCGGCTCCCTCCGGGAGGGGTAGTGCTGGTGGCCAATCACCATAGCTGGTGGGACGGTTATCTAGTCTGGTTTTTGCTGCAACGCTTGGGGCGCAAGCTGACGGTGATGATGGACCGGGAGCAGCTTAAACGCTTCCGCTTTTTCCGGCACTTGGGCGCTATCGCTCATACCGAAGTTCGCCTGGCACTGCGTCGGCTGGCTGGTGGCGAGGTGGTGCTGATCTTTCCCGAAGCGGCGCTCAGACCCGCCGGATGGGTCGAGAATCTCCAGCCTGGTGCCGTGTTCCTGGCCGAACGCGCAAAAACCCCTATCGTGCCGCTCGCCATCCGTGTGCTGATGCGCGGCGCCGAGCACCCCGAAGCGCTGCTGAGCCTGGGCGAACCGCTACCGGGAGACGGGGAGCGGGAAGTGTTAAAGGAGAGCCTCGGGCACGCCCTGAACACGCTCCTAGCCGATCTTGAGGCACGGGCTAAGGGAGATCCCGAACAGCCGCCGTCAGGCTGTGACAGGCTGCTGGGCGGAGCGCAGAGCACGCATAACAAGATGGCCTGGGTGGAGCGGCTATGGACGCGCTGATCGGGCTGGCGCTCGGCTTTTTGGCCGTGCAGCTGCTGACTTTGCTGAGCAATCTGCTGACTTTTCCGGTGCTCCGTTTAGCATCCGGGGCGTTAACCCCGAACGCGCCGAAGGTATCGATACTTGTTCCGGCCCGCAATGAGGCTCATAACCTTCCTGAGACCCTGCCACGGCTGCTGGCTCAGCCGGTCCATGAACTGATTGTGCTAGACGACCATTCGACCGATGGCACCGCTGAGTTGGTAGCTGAACTGGCTAAAGCTGAGCCGCGGCTGAAGCTCCTGCGGGGCCAAGCCCTGCCGAGCGGTTGGAGCGGTAAGAACTGGTCCTGTCAGCAGCTGGCCGAGGCCGCCGGCGGCCAGGTCTTAATCTTCACCGATGCGGATGTCTTCTGGGAGCCTGGTGCCTTGCAGGCACTGCTGGCTTTCCAGGCCCGTGAGCGTGCCGACTTCGTCAGCGTCTGGCCGCGCCAGCTCACCAGCACGTTGGCCGAGCGCTTGGCCGTGCCGATCATCGACCTGATTCTGCTAAGCTGGTTGCCGTATCTGGGGGTCAAGTATCTTCCCGGTGGAGGGTTTTCAGCAGGCAACGGCCAGCTCATGCTCTGGACCCGACCGGCCTATCAGCATGTAGGTGGGCACACGGCCGTTAAGTCACAGGTGCTTGAAGACGTGCGGATGGGCCAGCGCGCCAAGGCGCTAGGGCTAAAGGTGGCCTTAGCGCTAGGTGGGAAGTTGATTAGCACTCGCATGTACCGCAGCGATACCGAAGTGATCGAGGGATTCAGTAAAAACATTCTGGCGGCTCATGGTGGTAGCCGCCTGTTGCTAACTTTCTCCACCGCGCTCAATACTCTGGCCTATACCGCGGCCTGGCCGCTCGCTCTGTTAGATCCCGTCTGGTTGTGGGTTGCTGCTCTGGGCCTGTTGCAGCGCGCTTTAGTGGCTCTCAAGACCCAGCGCGAGCCGTGGGAGGCGCTGTTACAGCCGCTGCTGGCCTGGCCGCTGTGGCGCATCGTCGTCCGCGCCTTGAGGCAGGGCAGCGGCTACATCTGGAAGGGACGGGCATACCGGGGAGGGACATGACCGCGCTGGTGCTGGGCGGCGGGTTTGCGGGCCTCTCGGCGGCCATCCGGCTGGCGCTGGCGGGGGTAGCAGTAACGCTCATAGAACAGCTTCCCGAGCTGGGTGGCAAGGCTGGGGAGTTTGTGCAGGACGCCTTTCGCTTCGATACCGGCCCCAGTGTGTTCACACTGCCGCCTGTAGTGAGCGACATCTTCGCGGCGGCGGGGGAGAGTCTGCCCATTAGATTTATACCGCTCGAGCCGCTGTGCCGCTACCTGTTCCCCTCCGGCTTCGCGTGGGATGTTTATCGCGATGTCGGTAAAACTACCGCTCAGCTATCCAAACGTGACGCTAAGGCCTACCGCGACCTGCTTGACGAGGCTCGCCGCCTCTATGAAGGCGCTGCTCCAACCTTTGTGATGGGCGCTGCGCCGGGGCCGCCGGCGTTACTTCGCTACGCTCTCCGCCACGGTCTCCAAGCTCACCCGGCCCGCACCCTACCGCAGCTGTTAGCGCGCTTTAACCCCGGCCCCGAGCTGACCCAGTTCTTCTTGCGCTTTGCCACCTACCTCGGCGCTAACCCCTATCGCGCTCCGGCCATCCTCCATAACGTGGCCTGGGTCGAGCTAGGGCTGGGTGCCTACTACCCCCATGGCGGCGTCAAGGGGGTAGTGCGCGGGCTCGAGGCGCTGGCGCGGCGCTTAGGAGTAACTGCCCACGTCGGTGTGACGGTGAAACGCCTGGTAGTTAAGGGCGATCGCCTTAGCGAGGTGATAACCGACCACGGCAGCTTTCGTGCCGAGGCGGTGATCTCGGCACTTGACATCGTCCGCACCCACGAGCTGCTAGGCCGAGTTACCCCGCTGGCTAGCCGCGAGCCTTCACTGTCGGGGTTTGTGCTCCTCCTTGGGGTGGCAGGGGAGACCCCGCAGCTAGTGCACCACACCATTAGCTTCACTGCCGACTACCCCGCCGAGTTTGCCGCTATTGCGCGCGGCCAGCCGCCCCAGGACCCCACCCTCTACCTGTCTCTGAGCTGCAAAAGCGATACCGAGCAGGCGCCGGCAGGCTGCGAGAACTGGTTCGTGATGGCCAACGCTCCGGCGCTGCGCCCCGGCGATGACTGGTCGGCCACAGGGCCGGCCTACGCCGAATACCTGCTGCACGTGCTGGACCAGCGCGGCCTGGCAGTGCGCGAGCGCCTGCGCTTCAGCGCACACCGTACGCCCCAGGATCTCGCCCGGCTCGGGCATCGCGGCAGCATCTACGGCAGCGCTCCGCACAGCCTCATGACCACGCTGCGGCCCAGGCAGACCCTGCCGGGCCTGCGCAACCTGGTGTTGGCCGGAGGGACTGTCCACCCAGGCGGCGGGATCCCGCTAGCGCTGTTGTCGGGCCAGCAGGCGGCGCGGCTTGTACTCCGTTGCCTACCAGGCGCGAATAGCGGTCTTGCCAGGGCTTAGCCTCGGCGTAACAGAACTTTCTAGCTTGTGCTAAAAACGCTCGGTGACGGTCTTCATCTCCATAAACAGACGCAGGTAGTCCGGCCCACCGGCTTTGGCGTTTGAGCCTGAGAGCTTAAAGCCGCCAAACGGTTGCACCCCTACCAGCGCCCCCGTAATCTTACGGTTGATGTAGAGGTTCCCAGCCATGAACTCGCGGCGCGCCCGTTCGATGTGCTGGCGCTGGCGGCTGATTAGGCCACCGGTTAGGCCATAGGGCGAGTCGTTGGCGATACGCAGAGCGTCGCTAAAGTCTTTGGCGCGCATGACCGCGACCACCGGGCCAAAGATCTCCTCGCAGGCGATGGTGGCCTCTTCAGGAACGTCAGCGAAGACGGTCGGCTCGAGGTAGTGGCCGTCAGGCCGTGTCGGCTTGCCGCCTAAGACCAGGCGCGCTTCCTGCTGGCCCCTATAGATGTAGCCCAGGATGCTCTCTTGCGCTTTAGCGCTGATTACCGCGTTGACCGGATAGTTCTCCTCCGCCGGGCCGATTTTAAGGGCGCTGACTTTGGCTAAGAACTTTTCTAACAGGGCGTCGTAAATCTCTTCGACGGCGATCAGGCGGCTCATGGCTGAGCACTTCTGACCCTGGAAGCCGTAGCCGCTGACTGCCGCCGCCGCGGCGGCTAGGTCCAGATCGGCGCTCTCGTCAACAATCAGGGCGTCCTTGCCGCCTAGCTCCATATACGCCTTCTTGAGCCAGGTCTGGCCACTCTGCACCTTGGCGGCGCGCTCGTTGATGCGCAGTCCGACCGCCAGCGAGCCGGTAAAGTTGATAAAGCGCGTCCTGGGGTGATCGACCAGCGCGTCGCCGATGTCGCTCCCGCCGCCGGGGAAGTAGTTGATCACACCGGGCGGGAAGCCGGCCTCCAGCACGCACTCTATGAACTTGGCGGCAATAACTGGGGTGTCTGAAGCCGGCTTGACGATCACGGCGTTGCCGACCGCTACCGGGCCGATGGTCATGCCGGTGAGGATGGCCAGCGGGAAGTTCCAGGGCGGGATGACCACACCGACGCCGATAGGGATCAAGAAAGAGGTGTTCTCTTCGCCGGGATAGGGGTAAGCAGGGAGGGGCTCGGCTAAGCGCAGCGACTCGCGGGCGTAGTAATCGACAAAGTCGATGGCTTCGGCGGTGTCGGCTTCGGCTTCAGCGTAGTTCTTGCCCGCTTCTAAGGTCATCCAGGCCGCTAGCTCGAGCTTGCGCCGCCGCATGATGGCCGCCAGCTTGACCAACGTGCGGGCCCGCTCGGCCATGCTCCAGCCCGACCACTCGGTATAGCCCCGCCAGGCCGCCGCCATCACCGGCTCAATCTGCGTGGGTTGCGCTTTGGCAGCGCGCCCGATCACCTCGTCCTTGGCACAGGGGTTATAAGAGACGATCCAGTGTCCCGTCTCCAGCGGTTCATTGCCGATAAGGAGCGGATAATCGCGCCCCAGTTGCTTGCGCACCTCAGCCAGCGCTTGGCGGTAGGCCTGCTGCGGCCCCTCTTGGGTGAAGTCCGAATAAGGCTCGTTACGAAAAGGTTCAAACAGCTCCATGATCCCTCCCTGTCTTGTACACCTCACGACGATGCCTGACAAAATGAACAATGATCTTTCGTTTCGCCCGGTCATAGGTCATAGGTATAGAGAACGCGGTAATCGCCAACGCGCAACTTCAACACACCTTGCCATTGTCCTGTCAGCGCCTCAGGTCTAACGGCTTCAAAGTTCTCGGCTAACCAGCGCAACCTTTTGAGCACACGTTGTGCCACTGGAACATCCAAACGGCCCAAATCGGTTTCAGCATCGGGGGCGAACTCTACCTCATACATCACCAATCTAGCCCCAACCTTTCAGCAACTTCTCGTGCGGGCAATGGCCTAGCCCCGGCTCTCAAGGTCGCGAGGGAACGTTGAAGCTCTTCGACGAAGTCCTCCCGCAATTCCAATCCTTGATCGGGATCCATGAGCGCCTCTGAGAGCGCTTGCACGACAATTTCCCGAACAAGCTCCCTAAACTCGTCTATTCTCAAATCGGCAACTTTCACGCCTTCCATCTGTTCGGCTCCTTTCCAAAAGAGAAAGCTTTGCGTCCCTCGCGTTGGCTAACCGAACAGCCCCCGCAGCACGAACGCCAGATTGGCCGGGCGCTCGGCCAGGCGGCGGCTGTAGTAGCCGTACCAGTCCTTGCCGTAAGGGACATAGATGCGCACCACGTGGCCGCGCTGGCGCAAGGCCTGTTGGAGCTTCGGTTTAACGCCGTAGAGGAGCTGAAACTCGTATTGTTCCGGAGGGATTTTAGCCCCTCGTACAAAGGCCTCAGTCTCCCGAATCAACGTTTCGTCGTGGGTGGCGATGTCGATGTGTGCCCCGGCCTCGAGCCCGCGATAGATCATCTCGCGCAGCAAGCTATCGACCTGGGCCATGTCCTGATACACGATGTGCTCGGGTTCTAGGTAGGCGCCCTTAACCAGCCGCAGCGTCGGCCTGGGGGTCAGGGCAAGGAGGGCGTCAAGGTCGGCTAGGCTCCGTTTAAGGTAGCTCTGCAACACGGTGGAGACGTTGTCAAACCCTTCAGCATGGAGGGTGCGGTAGATAGTTAGGGTGCCGTCCACATAGGGGTGGTTCTCCATGTCGAAGCAGAGCCGTACCCCGGCCTCCTGGGCGCGCCGGGCCAGGCGGCGGGCGTTAGTCAGGGCGGTATCGAGCGCCCCCTCCCTTAGCCCCAGCCCGAGCTGGGTCGGCTTGACACTCATGGCCCTTTGCGGCGCGTGGGCAAGCCGCGTTAGCGCCGTTTCGATCTCCTGGACCATGGCCGAGACCCCCTCAGGGCTGGCCACGAACTCACCGAGTAGATCGAGGATGCTGGCTAGGCCCTGCTCGTCAAGCCGCTTAAGTGCGGCAATAGCGCTTTCCAAGTCTTCTCCGGCTACAAAACGCCCGACTCCGAGCCGCCAGCCAAAGCGCTTGATGAAGCCGGCTACCGGCGGCAGGTTGGCCACCGCTAACAGGCCACGGCGATAGGTCATATCGAGCATAACGGCACCTCGCAGAAGTTACCCAGTTCCATTGTGCCATCCATTATAGCCCTAGCTAACACAAAGTAAAACTTTCGACAGCCGGAGGGCTCCAACCAGCGTAGGCTAAGCCTAGTGCGGGGGGTTAAGAGCGGGGTAATAAAAGCGAGGTAAGTGGTGAAGGTCTATTTCATCCGGCACGGCCAGACCGATTGGGGGCTCTTAGAGCGGCGCGGGGTGCGCGGCTGGGCGCGTTCGTTCGCTCCCCTGACCCCGTTAGGCCGCCTGCAGATGGAGACCATTGCCCGCGATTTCCGCTTGCAGGAGGCTGAGGTGGTGCTCTGCAGCAGCTACACGCGGGCGCTAGAGTCGGCGGCAAGGCTCAATCAGGTGCTAGGCAAACCGCTCTACGTCGAGTACGATCTGCACGAATGGCTGCCGCAAAAGGACTCGCTGGCTGAGGTAGACGAGGAGGTGATCGCTCAAGCCAACCGCGAGCTGAGCTACTACACCGGTGTAATCACCTTCCCGGACCGCCGCGCTCCGCGTCAGGGCGCTGCCTACCCCCCGGAACGCGAGCGGCGCCGTCCGGCTCAAGAGCGCCAGATACCGCCGCCCGAAGAGCGCTCCTGGGAGAGCCTAGAGGAGGTGCGGGCCCGCGTGACCGGGGTGCTCAAGCGCTACCGGCGTTACCAAACCGTGGCAGTAGTCACCCATGCGGTGGTGATCGCTAGCTTTATCGGCTTGCAGCGCCCGGTCGATTTTGCCGCCATTATGCCCTATGACCTGGAATTGACCGACTCGTTAAGCGAGGTAGCGTAAACTATGGGGCATGATTGCTCACCCGCTCACGCTGTGTGGCCGCTTCGTTAGGCTCGAGCCCCTGGAACCTGAGCATATCGCCCCGCTGATGGCTATTGCCCAGGCTACCCCGGAGGCGTTTGTCTATACCTCTACTCCGGTAACCGAGGCCCAGCGCGACACCTACTTTGATAAAGCCTTCAGCGACCGTGAGCGCGGCGAGGCCTACCCTTTTGTGATCAAGGCCGCAGAGCGCGTTATCGGCACTAGCCGTTACGCCGACATCCGTTGGCAGCACCGCCACTGCGAACTGGGCTACACCTGGCTCGACTCACGCTACCAGGGGGGTGGCGCCAACGTGGAGAGCAAATACTTGATGCTTAAGTACCTGTTTGAAGAGCAGGGCTTTTTGCGCGTGCAGCTTCATACCGATGCGCGCAACCTCCGCTCTCAAGAGGCCATCCGGCGGCTCGGCGCAGTTTATGAGGGCGTGTTGCGACGGCACATGGTCGCTAAAGATGGCTTTGTCCGCGATACCATGGTCTTTGCCATCACCGACCTCGATTGGCCGTCGGTCAAGGCGCAACTAGCGGCGCGGCTGGAGGTCAAGCTTGCTGCGCTTCACTTGAATGCCAGCGCCGGCTGAGCCGTTTACCATTGCCGACGCGGGGGCCTCAGCGGATGCCGTGCAAGATCTCCTCGAGGCCGTCCGGATCGCTGATCAGCACCTCTTTGGGCCGGGTCTGAATCACTCCCTCTTCCTCGAGTACCTTGAGCGCTCTGGTAACTGTCTCGCGGCTAGTGCCGGCGAGGCTGGCCAGCTCTTGATGGGTTAAACGCACTACTGCCTGGCCTTCCTTATTAAACTCCAGCACCCCACCGCGATAGAGCCTTAGCAGGACGTAAGCCACGCGCCCCTGGGCGTCCTTATAGGACAGGACCTGCGCCTCGTCGCCCATCCCGCGCAGGCGTTGCGCCAGCGTGCTGGTTAAGTTCAGGTTGATAATGGGATAGTTAGTCAGCAGCTTCAAGAAGTCGTCGCGATAAAGGACCAGCGCCTCGACCTTGCTCAGCGCCAGCGCGGTGGCGCTGCGCTGATCTTCGCTCAGCAGCGCCATCTCACCTAGTACCTCGGAGGACTGGAAGATGGCTAGCGTCTTCTCGTGCCCCTCCAGATCGACTTTAGAGACTTTAATCAGGCCGCTCACCAGGATGTAGAGCGCTTCGCCGGTGTCACCTTCGCGAAAGAGCGTAGCACCGGCCTCGAAGCTGCGCAGCTGCATGGCTTCGGCAGCGATGTCGATGGCTCGCTGGGGGACGCCCTTAAAGAGCGGGACCTGGCGCAAGAAGGCTTTAAGGTCGAACATAGCGGGGCTCCTGGCGGCACATAGGGGTTGGACTAAGGTTACCATAGCTGCTAGCCTTAGGGGTCAAGGGCCGAGAAAACGTTTTGATTAGGTTGAGGCCGTATAGTGAAACTATGGCGGTATTGCGCGCGATCGACCTGCATCGCACCTTTTACAGTGCTGGTGAGGCGTTGCGCGTGTTAAAGGGCGTGACGCTGACACTTAAGCCTGCTCAGGTAATTGCGGTGCTAGGGCCGTCAGGGTCGGGCAAGAGCACCCTGCTACACCTCTTGGCGGGGCTGGAGCGGCCCAGTTCAGGGGAGGTCTACTGGCTTGAGCAGCCGGTCCATATGCTTAGCCAAGAAGTTTTGGCGGCGCTACGGGCTAAGCACTTAGGGCTGGTTTTCCAGCAGCACTACCTGCTGGCCGACTTAAGCGTGCATGACAACGTCATGCTGCCGGGCCGGATCAGCGGCCGGCTCGACCCCGAGCGGGTCTCGTTGCTGCTGGCGCAGGTCGGCCTGCAAGACCGCGCCCATTACCTTCCCAACAAGCTGTCGGGCGGCGAGCGACAGCGGGTAGCGGTGGCTCGAGCCCTCTATAACCGCCCGGCGCTGCTGCTAGCCGATGAGCCGACCGGGAGTCTGGACCGCCACAATGCTCGAGCGGTCTTTCAACTGCTGGTGACCCTGGCGCGTCACGAGGGGAGCGCCGTCTTGCTGGTCACCCATGACGAAGGGCTAGTTAGCGACGTCGATGAGCGCTACCACCTGCTAGACGGTCAGCTCGTAGCGGCCTGAAGCACAAAGCTGCGCAGCACCGCTACCGTGTGATGGCCCAGGGTCGCCAGGTGATAGCCGCCCTCTAAGACGAACAGCGTGGGCAGATTTAGCGTGCCGATGGCGCGCCCTAGCAAGGGGTAGTTGTCGCTAGTTAGCTTAAAGCGGGCGATGGGGTCCTGCGCGTAGGTGTCGAGCCCCAGCGACACCACTAGGCCGTCGGGCTTAAAGGCAGCGACTAGGCTCAGCGCCTGGTCAAGCGCTTCCCGATAGCCTATCCAGCCGGTCCCCCAGGGCAAGGGGAGGTTATGGTTATAGCCGCGCCCCGGCCCTTCGCCGCGCTCGTCGGCATGGCCCCAGTAGAACGGGTACTCCTCGGCGGGGTCGGCATGGATCGATATCACCAGCACGTCGTCGCGCCGGTAGAAAAGGTCTTGGGTGCCGTTGCCGTGGTGGTAGTCCACGTCGAGGATGGCTACGCGGGCCCCCGCTTCGACCCAGGCCTGTGCAGCCACCGCAGCATTGTTGAAAAAGCAGTAGCCGCCGTAATAGTCCGGCCCGGCATGGTGGCCGGGCGGCCGACAGAGGGCAAAAGCCATCCGTGCGCCAGCGTGTAAGTGCCCAATGGCACTGAGGGTAACCCGAACGGCGGCGGTAGCCGCCTCCCAGGTGCCGGCCGTGATCGGCGTACCGGCGTCGTAGGCGTAATGGCCGAGCTGTCCGTAAAGGCTTGGCGGTGGTGCTTGGCGCCTGCCGCCGGGCGGCCAGCAGTAGGGGAGGGCGTCGCCCGGGTGCTGCCAGCGGGCAAAAGCTGTCTTGAGAAAATGCAGGTAACCGACTTCGTGGATCCGGGCCAGGATATCGATCGGCACATCATCTGGGGGGACGATGGGACCGAGGTTTGCCGCAGTGAGTGCCTGTAAGACAGCCTCGGCTCGAGCCGGTTGTTCCACGCACGGCACCAGGCGGCCCCGGTCAAGCTCAGCCGCGCCGTGATGTCGCTGGTGTTCGTCGCTGTAAACAGTGATCATTTTAGACAGTGATCATTTCATACGGGGGTCGAGCGCGTCGCGCAGCGCGTCGCCGACTAAGTTAAACCCGAGTACCACCAGCATGATAGCCAGCCCTGGAAAGGTCGCTACGTGCGGTGCAGTAGCCAGATATTCACGCCCTCGCGCTAACATCAAACCCCATTCGGGCTCGGGTGGGCGGGCACCCAAGCCTAAAAAGCCGAGGCCCGCAGCAAAGAGGATAGCTACCGCCATCTGCAAACTCGATTGCACGATTACCGGTGCCAAGGCATTGGGCAGGACGTGGCGGAACAAGGTCCCCAGGTCGCGCCTGCCCAGCGCTCGAGCAGCATCGACGAATTCGCGGTCGCGCAGCGAGAGGACCGAGCCGCGCACCAGGCGGGCATAGATGGGGATCGAGGCGATCCCCACCGCGATCATCACGTTAGTTAAGCCGGTGCCTAAGGTGGCGACCAGCACAATAGCTAGCAGGATGCCGGGGAAAGCGAGCACAATGTCAATGAGCCGCTGCACTACCAGGTCGAACTTGCCGCCGTAATAGCCGGACAGGGCGCCGACCGGCACGCCGACCACGA
>JAGXSO010000064.1 GCA_018333775.1 Truepera sp. | reverse complement strand
ATCTGGTAAGCCTCGCGGTGGCGCTCAGTGCGGCCCTCGCCATCCTGGCGCACTTCGAGTCCGTGTACCGTGATCCAGCGCTGCGCGAGAAGATTAAGGAAGGCGGTCTGCAAGAATGAGCCTAACGCTCATAGCGATATTCTTGGCATTGAGTGTGTTCGGAGTACCTCTGGCTGTATCGCTCGGCATAGCCGTCCTTGGCACCCTGATACTATTTGACTTCCCCCTATCGATTCTTTCGCAACGGATGTTCAGCTCCATGAATAACTTCTTGTTGGTTGCTGTGCCCTTGTTCATCCTTGCGGGTGGTGTAGCCGAGCGAGCCGGGGTCGCTGAGCGAATCTTCAACGCCGCCAGTGCTGTGGTGGGTCGCTGGCGCGGTGGCCTCGGCCATGTCAACATTTTGGGGAGTCAGCTCTTTGGCGCAATATCGGGTTCCTCCGTGGCAGACGTCACCTCTCTCGGCCAACTTCAAATCGCGGCGATGACTGCCCGCGGCTATCCTCGACCCTATGCTGCCGGCTTGACTTTGATCACCGCCATCTTTTCCTCCATCATGCCGCCGAGCATTTTGATGATCATCGCCGCGACCACCGCCGGCCAATCGGTGGGTGCTGCCCTGGCAGGTGGAATCGGACCAGCTCTGGTTATCGGAGCTTCTTTCATGCTTGCCAACTACCTTATTTCTGCTCGTTACGGTTACGGTAAAACCGATCGCGTCCCATTTCGCCAAGCCCTCATTACCATTATCAGGGCGATTCCGGCATTGGGCGCCCCCGTTATTATCCTGGGTGGGATCTTCGGCGGTTTTGTGACCCCCACCGAGGCCGCCGGCCTCGCTGTGATCTACCTCGGACTAGTGGGCGCCTTATTATTCCGGCAGTTGCGTTGGCGGGAAGTTCCCACAATCTTGATTCGGACGGGGATTATGACCGGCACCGTCTTATTTGTCGCTATGACGGCAGCGGCAGCGACCTTTATCTTCGCAGTTGACGGGCTGCCTGCACGGGTCGGCAGTCTGCTACTCACCATTTCAACCGACCCGCTGGTGATACTCCTGCTTATCGGGGCTGTGCTCCTCATCGTAGGCATGTTCATGGACATAATTGCTGCGATCTTCATTCTCATCCCTGTCCTGATGCCTACAGTCATCGGTGTCGGCATCGACCCGATACACTTCGTGGTGTTCTTTGTCTTCGCTTTGTCAATCGGCCTAACAACGCCACCAGTCGGGGTCTGTCTGTTTGCGGCCTCGCTCGTGGCACAGCTAAGGATTGAGACGGTCGCCAAAGCCACCCTGCCCTTCTACGCCACCGCCATCCTCATGCTCATCATCATAGCCATGTTCCCAGCAATCGTGTTATGGCCTGCCCAACTCCTGGTCGGCAGGTGAACTTAGGAGCTCTAGGTGTTTCAAGGGCATCTCCAGTGGAATCGGATGGCGGGGACGCCCGCCGTTCTTCACTCGCTGTGTTCCCACCGCACTTATTCCGAACTGAGATACGGGGCTAGGAAGTATTTATACGCTGGCGGAGGCCGTAAAGTGCCCTTAAGGCGCATTCAGACTGAGAGGAGCTGCATATGCCAGAAGTAAAGCATCAGATAAAGCATCAGATAAAGCATCAGGTATGGTCGAGTTATATCGCCGGCCAATGGCGCGCTGCACAGCAAGCCAAGGATTATGGGACTATTGATCCTGGCAAACCGGATTGCACGGTCGTGCGCTACAAGCTAGCTACCGCACAGGATGCTGAGCGCGCGGTGCAGGCCGCCCAAGAGGCATTCCCTGCCTGGTCGCAAACTTCCGCCGTGGAACGCATGAAATACGTGTATAACTTTATCGATCTGTGGCGTTCCCGAATCCAGGAACCTGCCGAGCTCACCACTAAGGAGATGGGTAAGCCTTTGCGTGAATCACGCTCGGAAGCAGCCCGCGCGGTGGACGAGGTGCGTTTCTGGGCTGGGGAGGCCTTGCGCATCGGTGACCGTACCTTTCCCAGTACGAGGCCACTCACCGATGCCTACACCATCCGCCAACCGATCGGGCCGGTAGCGGCGATTACCCCCTGGAATTTTCCCATCCTTTCGCCACTCCGTAAGGTTATCCCTGCGCTAATTTGCGGCTGCACCGTCATTCTCAAGCCAGCCCTGCCGGCGCCGGGGCCATCGGTCCTTATCGCCCAGATGCTTGACGAGGTGGGTGTGCCTCCTGGCGTCTTCAACCTCCTGATCGGCACCGGACGCGAAGTGGGTGAGGTGCTCATCAAACACCGTGACATTGCAGGGATCACCTTTACGGGCTCTACGGATGTCGGTGTCCATATCGGTACCGTTGCAGCAGCGCGTAATGCTCGGGTCCAGCTCGAGATGGGCGGCAAGAATGCGGCCGTTGTCGCCTCGTATCGTGATATCGAACGTGCCGCCCGTGAAATCACAGTCGCGGCCTTCACCGCGTCAGGTCAGCGCTGCACCGCGGTCAGCCGCGTGATCGTGCTCAAGGAAGAACAGCAGGCGCTGGAGACGGCTCTCGTTCGGGAGGCCGGGAAGCTTGTGGTGGGGTACGGGATGAAGGAAGAGACCACCATGGGTCCCGTCGTCAACAAGGATCAACTTGATGGGATCAGCAAGTACGTCGAGGACGCAAAAGGGAAAGGTGCAGTCCGGATTCTGACCGGAGGGCACCGGCTCGAGGGCGCTGACTTCGGTGACGGCTTCTACTACGCCCCTACCATTATCACGGACGTCGAGCCCGGCACGCCCCTCGCCACGGAGGAGATCTTCGGTCCGGTTCTGGTCGTGATCCCCGTGAAGTCGTTCGAGGAAGCGGTTCGGGTCAACAACGAGACACGTTACGGCCTCACCGCTGCGATCTTTACCGATGAGATGGATCTCGCACACGCCTTCATCACTCGCTCCAGGACAGGGATGGTGCACGTCAATCACGGCACCTCCAGTGAAGGTCACCTGCCGTTTGGTGGCGTCAAGGACTCCGGTCAGGGAGCTTTTGGCATCGGGGACACCTCCAAGCTGTTCTTTACCGAACTCAAGGTTGTATACCAAGTTCACCAAGTCGCAAAGGAACCTGCCGGAAAGCTGAGGATGGAGCGCGAACGCCAGGCGTATTAGTATTAGGAGGAAGCTACCTTGAATTGCTATCGACCCTTTTCGTTTGAATTGTCCGTCCGGATCGAGTTTGGTATTGGAACCGTCCGGTACCTTGCCGATCATGTCCGCTCCCTAGGGGGGCGCCATGCGCTCATCGTTACGGATCCCGGCTTGGTGGCCGCGGGGGTGATCCCCAAGGTTACCGCAGTGCTGGAGACTACCGATATCGCCTACACCCTGTTCGCGGAGGTTCAGGCGGAGCCCGATGCCTCCGGGGTGGAGCAGGGGGTTGAGCTATACCGCTCCGAAGGGTGTGACATCGTTATTTCTGTCGGGGGAGGAAGCTCCCTCGATACCGGTAAGGCGATCTCGGTCATGATCAATAACGAAGGCCACATCCGTGACTATGCCGGGTTAGGCAAGCTCCGACACCCGGGGGTACCCCAGATCGCCATACCTACCACCGCTGGCACGGGCAGTGAAGCCACCATCTGGTCGGTACTGTCGGAAAAGGACAAGAAGATCAAGTATGGCGTTGGCAGCCGCTTCTTGGTACCCACGATCGCCCTATGCGATCCTGAACTGACGGTTACGCTCCCACCGCGGCTAACGGCCGTCACTGGCATTGATGCGCTCGCCCATGCCCTGGAGTCCTACGTCAACAAGGCGACCCAACCCATTTCCGAAGCGCTCGCTGAGAAGTCGATTCAGCTCGTCGCGCGGTCTCTGCGCACTGCTGTTTTCGCTGGCGACCAGATTGCTGCACGCGCCGACATGCTTCTCGCTTCGACTATCGCCGCGACCGCGTTTAACGCGACCCGCCTCGGCCTGGCACATGCGTTGGCCATGCCGCTGGGTGCCAAGGCCAAAGTGCCACACGCCGATGTGATCACGATCTTACTTCCCGAGGTAAACCGTTATAATCTCACGGCCAACCTGCCAAAGTTTGCGCGCATCGCAGAGCTGTTTGGAGAAAACGCTAACGGTTTGAGTCTACGCCAAGCCGCCGAGCTAGGAGTGAACGCGGTGGAACAACTCATCGACGATATAGGCGCTCCCCGCAAGCTCGGGGATTACGGGGTTACGGAAGCTACGCTGCCAGAGATGGCGGAAGAGGGCATGACCTCGGGCAATATCGCCGTGAATCCGCGAGCTGCAACCACCGAGGATCTTGTTGAGATCATGCGCGGCTGCCTGTGAGCATTCAAAGGGAAGGTAAGAGAGTGGCAGACTTCATCTGCTCCGCGGATAGACTCAAGGAGTTCAGCGCTAAGGTCTTGTGCGCTCACGGCCTGCCCCTGCGCGATGCGGAAACGGTCGCTAGCGGCCTTGTTCACGCTAACCTGCGAGGCGTTGATTCGCACGGCGTCGCTCGCATTCCTATCTACGCCGAACGCCTCCGCTGCGGCCTTGTCAACTCGGCTCCCGACATCAGAGTTATCAAGGATAGCGGTGCAGCTCTGGTCGTGGATGGGGATAACGGTATGGGAGCGGTCGTCACCATGCACGCGCTCGAGCTTGGTCTGCAGCGCCTCGAAAGGCACGGCTCGGTCTCGATAGCGATCCGCAACAGCAATCACTACAGCGCCGGCTCGTATTACGCGGCTCGAGCAATGGAACGAAACGCAGCTATATGGTTGTACTCGAATGCGCCACCCACCATGGCCCCGTGGGGTGGCACCAAACGGTATCTTGGCACGAACCCGTATACATTCGCGGTGCCTGCCGGCAAGTATGATCCAATTATTCTGGACATGGCGACAAGCGTGGTGGCACGTGGCAAGATTATTCTTGCTGCCGAGCGCGGTCAACGCATCCCAGCGGGTTGGGCTGTCACCGCCGATGGTGAACCGACCACCGATGCCAAAGCGGCCCTCGCAGGAAGCGTTCTCCCTTTTGGGGGCCCCAAGGGTTATGGTATAGCCCTGATGATCGAGATCGTGTCCGGCATCCTCAGTGGTGCAGGATTCGGTCCCCGGATTGGGGATCTTTACGAAGACTTCAGCAAACCTCAAAACGTCGGCGCCTTTATGCAGCTCAGCAGCATCGATGCCTTTATGACGATTGAGGAGTTTAACCAACGAATGGAGATGCTTGTGGGTGAAATCAAGGCCTGCCAGCCGGCATCCGGCGTGGACGAGAT
>JAGXSO010000063.1 GCA_018333775.1 Truepera sp. | reverse complement strand
GAAGACGAGGTACTGGCTCGAGCCGTAACCGAACTCTTCGATGCGCGCCCCGCCGCTATTATCGAGCAGCTCGGGCTACGCGCTCCCATCTACAAGGCTACTAGCTGTTATGGCCACTTCGGACGCACGGGCTTCCCCTGGGAGCAAACCGATCGGGTAGCAGCGCTGCAGGCTGCTGTGGCGTGTTTAGCTGGCCATAGCTTGCATCTTGGCAGGCATGCGTCACAATAGCAACGTGCAACACCTATCGGTTGTTAGTTGTTAGTTATTGGTGGTTGGTTGAGCCAATCACCTGTTGTGGCCCCGTTACGCTTAGGTTGTGCTGCGTCCTAACCCCTCAAAGGAGTGTGTGAAAAGCAGTCATGTCGCGAATCGTGTTGGGAAATAGAGGCAGCGCCCTGGCACTGGCGCAGGCCAGGTCGGTCTTTGCCGAGTTAACTGCCGAGTGGCCCGATGTTAATATCGTGCAGCGCGTCATTCAGGCCCGCAGTACGCAAAATCCCGCCGATGCCCTGCTAGGCGCTTTGGCCGCCAAGCAGCTCAGCATGGTGGTGACTAGCCTCGACGAGTTACCCGCCGTCTTGCCGGACGGCCTCACCATAGCGGCGGTGACCAGGCGGCTCGAGCCGCGCAGCACGCTTATCAGTAAGGGGCAGAAGGGCTTAAGCGAGCTGCCTAAGGGGGCCTTGGTCGGTGTGCGCACCCCGCGGGACGCTACCTTCTTGCTGGCACAGCGCAGCGATCTGCGCTCGGAGCTCCTCAGCGGTGGGTTAGACGAGGATTTAGCGCAGTTGGCCAACGGCCACCTCGAGGCGCTGGTGCTGCCTGCTTATGAGTTCATCCAACTCGATCGCCGCAATCGCCTTGATACCCTCTTGGAAGCCGAGATCTTCACGCCGGCAGCGGGCCAAGGCTCGCTAGGGCTGGTCGTCCGCGACGATGACGACCTCGCCTTTGATCTCGCCTATACCCTGCAACACCGCCCCAGCGCTGATCGGGCCAGCGCCGAGCGGAGCTTTGCGGCTCGCCTGCTGGCACACAGCAGTCATGCCGTAGGAGCACTAGCTACCGTCTTCGCCGAGGGAGAGCTGCGCCTATTCGGCGCGGTTGCCGCCGTAGGCGGTGGGTTGCTGGTACAGGCCGAAGTCACCGGCGAAGCCGCCGAGGCCGCCGAACTAGGGCGTGAGCTGGCTGAGGACGTTATTGCACAGTTGGCTTAGAGCGCTCCCTATGAACCCCGCCCAGCTACTGATGATCGACCTCAGCGGCCCTGCCCTGACCGCCGATGAGCGTGGCTTCTTGCAGGCTAACCCGATCGGTGGGGTCTGCCTGTTTAGGCGCAACATCCGCGACCGCTTTCAACTTGCCGACTACACGGCAGGGCTGCGCGAGCTGTTAGGCGACGAGATACTGATCGCCATCGACCAGGAAGGCGGCAGCGTGGTGCGGCTGCCAGATGTCCCATATGGGCCTGGGGCCATGGCGCTAGGCGCGGCGAACAGGCTCGAGCTAACCCGTCAGGTAGCCGCTGCCACCGCCCGCGGCCTGCGCGCGGTAGGCGTTACGGTCAACTTCGCGCCAGTGGCCGATGTGAATAACAACCCACGTAACCCAGTCATCTCCGAGCGGGCCTTTGGCAGCGAGCCAGAGCGCGTAGCGGCGCAGGTAGCGGCCTTCGTGCAGGGGCATCAGGCTGAGGGGGTAGCCGCTACCGTCAAGCACTTCCCCGGCCACGGCGATACCGACATCGACTCACACCTTGACCTGCCCCGGCTCATGGTGGGGCTCGAGCGGCTACAGCGCGTCGAGTTGGTGCCGTTTAAGGCCGCCTTCGCGGCGGGAGTGGCAGCGGTTATGAGCTTTCACGGCCTAGTTACCGCGCTTGACCCTAACGAACCCGCCACACTGTCACCGCAGGTCATGACCGGGCTGTTGCGCGACCGGCTCGGCTTTGACGGCGTGAGCTTCAGCGATGCTCTCGATATGCGCGCTATTACCGCACGCTACCAGCCAGCCGAGGCCACCGTGCTGGCGCTAGCTGCGGGGATCGATATGCCGGTGCAACTTGGACCGGTCAGCCAGCACGAGGCCACGATTAGAGGGCTCGAGCAGGCCCTAACAGCAGGCCGCCTCGATCCGCTAGCGCTGGGGCGGTCGCGTGAGCGCATAATGCGCCTGGCCCGCCGCTACCCGGCCCAACCCGATCCGGCCTCGGCCTGGCAAGACGGCGACGAGGCGCTGCTCAGTGAGGCGGCGCAGCGTGCCGTCACGGTCATGGGCAGGCTGCGGCCGCTGGCAGCCGGTCAGCAGGTCGCCCTGGTCACAGCCGCTAACGCCGTGGGCGGCGCAGCTAGCGACGTTATCGACTCGCCGGCGGAAGCGCTCGCCCGGCGGCTCGAGGCCCTGGGGGTGACGGTACTACGCGCCCACTATCAGCGGAGCACCCCCCTAGCTGCCAGCAAGCCGGTGCTAAGCGCCGTGAGAGCGGTGGGTAGGGCGCTGTTTGTTTCGACTGCACGCCTACGCATGACCCAGGACGAGGCTAAACTCGGTGCAGAGGTCGCCGGGGCCGCCCAAGAGTTCGCGCACGTGGCGCTATACAACCCCTATCACGTGCAGGACTTACCCGGCCCGGCCATCATCAGCTTCAGCTTCCACCCCTACGCCATCGCCGCCGTTGCCGCCGCCTTGCTCGGCCAGCCCGCCGAAGGGGCGCTGCCGGTAACGCTCACCTCCGCTTAGCGAGCGCTAGGGTCAACTGCACAGCAGCTTCTACCGGCTCGAGTCTACAGCGTTTCGGTAGCATGTCAGTCCAGCGGGACGTAGATCACCTGTTGGTCCCATTCCTCTTCCTGACTGACAGCTGTGATCAGCAGGAGGCTTGCGAGCACTTCGCCTATGGAGGCTTTCCGTCGCCATATGAATACGCCCGGCATCGGAAGTCCGGCCTTGACTCTGGCATAAGCGTAATCGGGCATGGTGCTTACGTCGCGCGTGATGAGAATACGCCCTTCCGCCGCAGCCCTCTCCAGGATCAGTGGGTCGGGTTTGCCGACCAGCCCCGCCTTGCGAACCTCAGCGATGTCTAGCTTGGGGCGCTCACGTAACAGCCCTCGTAGCAACGCAGGAGGGATGTGCTCGTCAGTTAGGAACTTCACCGACTTGAATCTGGCGGCGGGTTCTGCAAACGGGCGAGCAGGCGCTCGCGCAAGTCCTTGCGTTGGTAGGCGCGCTCCACCTCGTGGCGCTTGGCGTTGGCCAGCCCCTCCTGCTCAGCCACGTAGGCGTCGACCTCTCGCCTGTGCTCGAGATAGTAACTGAGCACCGCGTGGACGTCGGAGAGTTTGAGGGTGGGGTAATGTTCTACGATGTCTTCTGCCGTCGCACCATTGCGGTAGTCGTACACGATGAAGTCTATCGGCACGCGGGTCCCCGTGACGCGCACCACACCGTGCTCGTCGGCGGTGAGCGGGAGCGGAATCGGCTCTAGAGCTATGGCCATATGCCTCCATGATAGCAGGTGTGGAGGGGCGCTTGGACTAGTTGGGCATAGCGCGGCTTGCTATGTCTGCGCTACATGACCTCGCGATAGCTGACCGCCTCAGCTAGGTGAGCCTCGCTTATCTCCTCCTCGCCGATTAAGTCGGCGATGGTGCGGGCTACTCGCAGCAGGCGGTCAAAGCCGCGGCCCGAGAGCGCTAGCTGTTTGACTACCAGCTTCATAAACCCTTCAGAGGCAGCGTTGAGCCGGGCGTGTTGGCGCAGCGCCTGCCCCGCCAACTGGGCGTTGGCTACCCCTTGCCGGGCAATAGCGCGGCGCCTGGCCGCTAGTACCCGCTCGCGTACCACTGCCGTCGGCTCGCTAACGGGCACCCGGATCAGGTCCTCAGCGGGGAGGCGCGGCACGGTGATGCGCAGATCGATCCGATCCAACAGCGGCCCGCTGATCCGCTCCTTATAACGCTGAATCATGCTGGGGCCACAGCTACAGGCCTTCTGGGTATCGCCAAAGTAGCCGCACGGACAGGGGTTCATCCCGGTTACCAGCATGAAGCGGGCCGGGAAAGTCAGTGCCGCCTTGGCTCGGCTGATGGTCACCACGCCATCCTCCAGGGGTTGGCGCAGCACCTCCAGGGCGCGGCGGCTGAACTCAGGGAACTCGTCCAAAAACAGCACCCCCCGGTGCGCCAGCGACACCTCTCCCGGTTTGGGGATATTGCCGCCACCGATCAGCCCGGCGTCCGAAACGGTATGGTGCGGGCTGCGAAAGGGCGGCGCTTGAATCAGCCCGCTCTCTTGCAACGCCCCGGCGGCGGAGTGGATGCGCGTCACCTCGATGGCCTCGTCACGCGTAAGTTTGGGCAGCAGCCCCGGCAGGCGCCGCGCCAGCATGGTCTTACCGGAGCCGGGCGGCCCGCTCATCAGCAGGTTATGGAGCCCCGCTGCGGCGATCTCCAGCGCGCGTTTGGCAGCCGCTTGCCCCTTGACATCTTGCAGATCCGGCACCACGCTGGCCGCTTCCAGGGCCTTGGGCTCAGCCGGTGCCAACTCTGCACGCCCCTGCAAAAACGCCACCGCCTCGAGCAGGTTGCGCGGCGCGTAGACCTCTACCCCGCCGATTACCGCCGCCTCGGCGGCGTTTTCGGGCGGCACGATAATCCGCTTATAGCCGTCTTGCGCGGCGAACAGCCCGATGGTAATGGCGCCGCGCAGCGGGCGGATGCTCCCTTCGAGCGCCAGCTCGCCGCTGATGATCACCCCGCTGAGCCGATCTTGCGCCACCACCCCTTGCGCTGCCAACAGCGCCAGGGCGATGGGGAGGTCAAAGGCCGGCCCCTCCTTGCGGATATCGGCGGGCGCTAAGTTAACCACGATGCGGCTGGCCGGAAAGGGGAAGCCCGCGTTCTTGATGGCGGCCCGGACGCGCTCGCGCGACTCCTGCACGGCGGTATCGGGCAGGCCGACCACGGTAAAAGAGGGCAGGCCGCCGGAGATATCGACTTCAATTTCGACCGGATAGGCGTCAACGCCCAGGACCGCGGCAGAGGTAACTCGAGCCAGCATGCCTCACCATCATAACCAATCGCCAAGAGACGATTTTCATATCCTCTGCTTTAACGACATGGCATGATTAAAGCTGGTACTACTCGAAGGCGAGGCGGGCGACGGATTTGCCATCCTCACCGGAAAGGCTGAGGAGTCAATGATGAAGCGATTAGCGATCCTACTTGGTGTTTTAAGTTTGGCCTTGGTTTTGGCGGCCTGTGGGTGGTTGCCGATGGTCGAAATCGGTGACGTGCTACAACTTGATGGCAAGCCGGTAGCAGTCACGGTCGGCGGCACCGCAATGACGGCCCTGTCGACGACCAGTTATCAGGGAGTAGGCCGTTTCGGTCCGGTGGAGTTCTACAACGTGACCGACGTCCCTCGCATAATTGCGCCCAATCGGCTCAGCGTCGAGTTTGGGACCGGCAGTGAGATTATTGTAAGTTCGGCAGACGGTATCTACCCCCCAACCATCACGGTAACGGCAATCGACGTAACGGGCAAGGTGTCCGACCGCGACCGCGAAGCAACTGCCAACGCCGAAGTCACCGGCGAAGCGGTGTTTACCCTTTCTGGCACGTGTATCCCCGATGCCACGTCGTGCAGCTACACGCTTAGCGGCGCTGAGCTAGGCAGCTTGAGCTTGAACTGGAGCGGGGTGGCCCCCATCGTCTTTGGCGGCCCTGATCCCAACAGCGCCGAGCTAACCGTGACGGTCTCGTTTGAGAGCGATCCCGGCCTGGCCCCTGGCAGCACGGTGGCCTTTATCATCGAGGTGAAATCGACCAAGGCCGGGCTGTAGCAGGACCCGCACGTCAAAGGCGGTGGAGGCATCTCCACCGCCTATCCCTATCAGCTAGCCAGTAGCCTATTCTACATACAGGTAAACGCCGTAGGTCCCCGGCCCCACGTGCGAGGCGATCACCGCGCCGATCTCGCGGGTGCCGTTGTCCTTAAACTTCAGCCCAGTGCTCTTTAGCTCTTGCCGGAGCTGCTCTGCTGCCGGGAGGTCTTGCACATGGACAAAGTCGATCACCGGGGTGCCGGGGTGGGCCTGGCAATGCGCTACGACCTGATCGATCAGCTCCTTAAGGGCCTTCTTGGCGCCGCGGGCCTTGCCAGCGGGCTGCACCTTGCCGTCCACCAGTTTCAAAATCGGCTTGACGTTAAGCAGCGTGCCGAGCAGCGCTTGCGCCCCGCCGATGCGGCCGTTCTTCTTGAGAAACTCCAGGCTCGCTGGAGTAAAGCGCAAAGCATGTGTGACGCGGATACGCTCGAGCCCCTTGATGATCTCCTCAACCGAGGCCCCTTGAGCCCTGAGTTGCGCCGCCTTGGTCACCATCTGTCCCAACCCCGGCCCCGCCGCCCGGCTATCGTAGACGGTTACCGGCACTGTGGCGCCCTCCTTGGCCATCACAGCCGACTGATAGGTGCCGGAGAGTTCGCTGCTAATTACCACACAGAGGATCTCTTTGGCCCCGGCGGAGACCGCGGCCTTGTAGACCTGCGCAAAATCTTCCGGGCTGGGTTGGCTGGTGCTGGGCATGGCCGCCCCAGCTTTCACCCCTTCGACAATATCCTTGGGGCCAATTTCGATCCAGTCTTTACGGGTCTTGCCGCCAAAATGGACATAAAGCGGCACCCGCGTAACCTCCAGACGCTTTAGCTCTTCGGCGTTCAAATCACAGGTCGAATCGGTAATGATTGCCAGTTTCATAGTGCCACCTTTCTGTGCCCTACGCTCCGCATTATACCAGATGTCTGGAGTCTGCTGATAATGCCCAGCGCCAGCTTTTTGGTTTAACCAGCGCCGCCTTAGTTAAACATCCGCTTTTGACCACCGAGCTGAGTTAGCGCGGTGAGGCGGTACTGCTCAATAGTCAGCGCCCACTCGTCACCAGGGGCGAGGTAAGCCAGCGCCGCTTCAGCGTGGCGGAGCACCGCTTCGGGCCGCTTATAGCCCTCTTGCACGTAGCAGTCGCAGAGCAGTTGCTGTGCCTGGAGCCAATCTGGCTCCCCTTCACGGCTGGCACCAACCGCCTGCTCGAGCCAGGCGATAGCCTCTTCCAAGCGGTAATACTCCAGGGCGATCTGGCCGAGTGTGAGACAGGCAGATGCTTCCGCCCCCAGAGCGAGCGCACGGCGCGCGTGCTCCTCGGCCTCGGCGAAGTTAGCTAACCGGAACTCCAGATCGGCTAGATCGGCAAAGACATCGGGGCGATGGTGATAGTGGGCATCCTTAGCCGCCTCATGGAGCGCTTCGCGCGCTTCTAGCAGACGGTCGGCCTCTAGCAGGGCAAAGGCGTACTCATGAGCGGCAAAGGCGCGTTGCTCAGGCGAAGCCAGCTCCAGCGCCCGGGGATACATGGCAAAGGCGGCCGAATAGTCGCGCAAGATGGCGTAGGTCTGCGCTAGCGCCAGCGCCAAGCCATAACTCTGCTCCTGGGTGCGTTCTTCAAAGGAGGCGGCCTGCAAAAACAGCTCGAGCGCCAGGTTAGGGTTATCCAGCGCTAACTGGGTGCGCCCCTCCAGATAGCAGCGGACGGCCCGGTCGGTGTCGTCTATGAGCAGCTGGTCCTCAACATTGGCTAGCGCTGCCAGCGCCTCTAGCGGCTCACCCGCCTCGAGGCAACTGGCGGCCAGATTCAACAACTCCCCCTGCCGGTCGCTACCGCTGGAGAGTGAGGCAGACTGCTCATAGGCTTCGGCGGCTTCGCGCCAAGCTCCATCGCGTTCGTAAGTCTGCGCCAACAGCGACCAGCGGCGCCATAACAGGTATTCGGGCAACGCCTCCGGCCTTAGTTTCAGCAGCACCCGCCCGGCCTCTGCCCATTCGCTTACCGTCAGCAGAGCGCTAGCGGCATGGTAACTGGCCAGGGGTTGATTGGCCTCGGCTGCAGCTAGCGCCCCGGTGCGCACATCGCCGGGCGGATCACCGCGATAGGCGGCAAACTCCCAGTACAAGGCACGATAAAGCGGGGAGTGGGTGATGCTCGGCTCTAGGCTAGCCGCCTCGTGTAAGCACAGCAGTCCGCTGCTCAAGCCATCGCTGCCATAAAGCGCGTAGATCGCCGCCAGGTGGATGGTAAGCTGCGCCTGCTCGAGCCGAGCCCGCGGACGCCTAAGGGCCCCTTCCAGTACCGCAAAGGCCGCTTCATAGCGCCCCTCGGCTAGGGCGCGGTGAGC
>JAGXSO010000062.1 GCA_018333775.1 Truepera sp. | reverse complement strand
CTGCAGCTGCGCTACGCGCCCGGGCAGGCGGGGCTGGCGCAGGCCTTGGCCCAGGCGTTGCTTGCGGCCACTGGGCAGGTGGTGGCCGCAATCGAACTCGAACCCGCGCCGTGCCTGCAACTGCCCCCCGATTGGCCCACCTTGCCTTACCCCGATGCCGGGCACCGGGCGGCGCTGCGGGCTTGGGGCTGGCAGGGCTTCGGCGCGCGCGCATAATCCCGCGTCATGAGCCACATTTACCTGTATTCCCCCAGCGGGGCGGTGCGCGACCGCGCCGGCTTCAAGCGCGCCGTAAAAAGGCTGCAGGCCCTAGGCCACCAAATCGAGATCGACCCAGACGCGCTCAGCACTTGGCAGCGCTTCGCCGGTGACGACGCCACCCGTCTGGCCGCCATCGGCCGCGCCGCCGCCAGCGGCGCCGACATCGTGCTCACCACCCGTGGCGGTTACGGCCTCACGCGGCTGCTGCCCCACTTGCCCTACGCCGCCATACAAAGCTCCATCGAGCGCGGCAGCGCTTGGGTGGGCTTGAGCGACTTCACCGCCCTGCAGGTGGCGCTGCTGGCGCAAACCGGGGGCTGCACCTGGGCCGGCCCGGCCCTGCTCGAAGACTGGGCCACCCCCGAGCCGCCCGACGAAATCATGCAAGCCTGCTTCGACGATTTGTGCGCCGGAGTAGGCGAGGGCGCCGGCTGGCGCTTGCCCTTGGCCGACGTGCGCGACCTGCGCGCCCACCCCGAGCTGGTCCAAGCCGCCGCCACAGATCAGGGCTGGACCATCGACGCCGCGCCGCTGTGGGGCGGCAACCTGTCGATCCTCAGCGGCCTTGTCGGCACGCCCTACCTGTCTGCGGTCGAAGGCGGCATCCTGTTCCTCGAAGACGTGGGCGAGCACCCCTACCGCATCGAGCGCATGCTCAGCCAGTTGCTGTACAGCGGCGTGTTGCAGCGCCAGCGTGCCATCGTGCTGGGTGCCTTCAACCGCTTCCAGCTCACCCCGCACGACCGCGGCTTCAAGCTCGCCAGCGTGGTGCAGTGGCTGCGCACCCAAGTGAACGTGCCCGTACTCACCGGGCTGCCCTTTGGCCACGTGCCCACCAAAGTGCTGCTGCCCGTAGGCCGCAGCGTACAGCTGCTGGTGCAGGGCCGCGATTGTTTGGTGTTTTGGGGTTGATATACTCGATCACTTAATGCGCCAGCCGAACGTGACACGGCACGGCGGTAGCGTGGCCAAACGCTACGCACTGCCCAAAGACGCACATGGCAACGCCCACGTGGGCGATGCGCTCACCCACAACAGCCACAACACCTTCGTGCACGCTTCAAGCCGCTTGGTCAGCCTGCTAACTTGGTAACTAGACTTGCGCCTCCACTACCCATGAAGTCTGTTTACCTCGACATGTGCTGCTTCAATCGGCCCTATGACGACCAAACGCAGCCGCGCATTCGACTCGAAACCGAGGCCAAGATCCTCATTCAAGAAAGCATACACAGCGGTCGTTGCAAACTGGTATGGTCAGCCATACTCGACTTTGAATGCAGCAAAAACCCTTTTCCTGAGCACAAGCAGGCCATTTTTCAGTGGCGACGCCTTGCTCAGGCGCACATCTTGGCCACAGATCCAGTCGTTGCCCAAGCTCAGCGGCTTGGGGCTCTTGGCATTGGTCAGTACGATGCGCTGCACGTAGCCTCTGCCATGGCTGCCCAAGCCGACCTGTTCGTTACCACCGACGACCGCCTGCTGAAACGCTGCCTCAAGGCTGTACCTGCACTCAACGCACACCGTCCAGCCGATGCGCTAGCCATATTGGAGAACTGGTATGAAAACTGAAGCCGAGATTCGCATGACTGGTATGCAGGCCCTCATTGGGGCGCTGGGCTTGGTCGAAGCCGAGCGCTTTCTGGCTGCCGTCTCGCGTGACAGGTTCGACTACACACAGTGGCGCCAAACTGGTCTGCCAGCCATGAATCTGGAGGACTTGGCCCATCAGGCCAACCAACTGTCGGCCCAGCTCAGCAAAAACGAGCACAACTAAACCCTCGCCCTATGAAACGCGCCATCGCCGGAACCGGCTTCGTAGGCCTGTCCATGGCCGTGCTGCTGGCCCATCGCCACGAAGTGGTGGCGTTGCGCATCGTTCCCGCCAAGGTGGACATGATCAACCAGCGGCAAAGCCCCATACACGACGCCGAACTGCAAGGGCGCAAGCCACAGAAGCTATCGAAATCGTCTCTCCACGGCTAGAGTCGCGGCTAGAGTCACGGCTAGAGTCGAAGTTGGCTTCCAGCGCCTTTTGGTGCATAGCTTGGCCGAAATGACCCATCCCCCCGCTGCTTTTCTGCGGGTCAGGCGATGTGCACGTGCACGTGCTTGCCGAGCGCATTGGCAGCGGCTTCAATTTGCTCAAGCCTAGAGGCATGGCGAAGGTCAAGCAGCCGATCCACTTGCGGCATATGCCAACCTAGGCGGCGGGCAAGTTCTGATTTTTTTACACCCTGCTCAGTCATGGCCTGATACACCCCGAGCTTTGCGCATTCGAGTGCGCAAGGGCAGACAGTTTTTTGCCCTTGTTCTGGTTTGCTGGCAGCAGGCAGGGGCTTGCGTGCGTCAACGTAGAAGGAGAGGCCGGTTTCCAGCGCGTCAATCGCGTTCAGCAGCGCTTCATCCTCATCCGCACCAAAGGTGATCGCTTCCGGTACATCCGCAAACGTTACAAGCACAGTGCCGTTATCGTCCGGTGTGAGGGTCACAGGGTAGTCAAACATTTTTTCCTTATTTCAAGCCTTCAAGCCAAGTTGGCGCTTAATGGCAGCTTCCAGCCCCTTGCCCAACTCTTGGGTGCCGTGCATGGGAAGGGCAGACTGCTTACCGTTTAGGAACACCTTAAGGTGCGAACCCTTGCCTTGCGCAAAAGTCGCTCCCTGTTGTTCCAGCCACTTCTTCATCTGTTTCGAGTTCACAGGCCGAATCTTAACAGTTCTGTTGTGTTTGTCAAGCCTGAAGGCGGCACCTCCCCCCAAAGGCTTGTGTATACTCATGCCACAACGCTGTTGCCCCATGCAGCAGCCCGCTAGGCCACACTGGGGCCGGCTCTATACACCCACTTAACGCGCCCGCCGAACGTGACACGGCACGGCGGTAGCGTGGCCAAACGCTTTTCTGGCCCACCCCTCAATGCCCCCCGCCAATCCCAGCGCTGCCCTC
>JAGXSO010000061.1 GCA_018333775.1 Truepera sp. | reverse complement strand
AAGGGCCTCACCTCGCGATGGTATCCAGAGACGCTCAAAAAGCGTATCCTGGCCATTGTCGCTATGAGAGACAGGCTCAGGTTTATTCACGGTGACGGCATTCGAGTCATGGAGCAAAACGCGCATCGGAAAAATGCCGTGTTCTTTGTCGACCCACCCTATACTGCTGGGGGAAAAAATGCAGGCTCACGGCTCTACACTCATTGGCAGCTCGACCACGAGGAGCTTTTTCGCATTACAAGCACCCTAGCCGGAGATTTCCTCATGACCTATGAAGCTGCTGACGAGGTGCGTGATCTGGCGGCCAAGCACGGTTTTGACACTGAAGCGATCGCCATGAAAATCACTCACCATGCCCACTTAAACGAGCTGCTTATCGGTCCAGACCTGAGCTGGGTGAGACGTTGAAGGGGGTGCTGGTGACGACCGCCCAGAGAGGTCCATCCTCGCTCCCGGCGCGCCAGGCTCGCCCTGAGCCTGGCGAAGAGGTAGCAGTGCGCATCCGCAACCTCCGCAAGACCTTTGACGAGCAGGAGGCGCTTAAGCAGATCGACCTCGACATTTACGAGGGCGAGTTCCTGTCTCTCTTAGGCCCCTCGGGCTGTGGCAAGACCACCTTGCTGCGGATCATCGCCGGCTTCGAGCAGCCTGACCAGGGCGAAGTTAGTATCGGCGGGATAAACGCACTCCCCATCCCCCCGCACAAGCGCCCGGTCAACACCGTCTTTCAGTCCTACGCCTTGTTTCCGCATATGACGGTGCTGGATAACGTGCTGTTCGGGCTCAAAATGGCCAAAGTACCGCGTCAGGAGGCGCTTAAGCGTGCCGAGCGCGTCATGGCTATGGTGGAGATCGAGAGCTTCACCAAGCGCAAGCCGCATCAACTCTCCGGTGGACAGAAGCAACGGGTAGCGCTGGCCAGGGCGATTGTCAACGAGCCCAAGGTGCTCCTCTTAGACGAACCCTTGGGCGCTCTTGACCTCAAGCTCCGCAAGCAGTTGCAAGTCGAACTGATGCAGTTGCAGCGGCGCGTCGGCATCACTTTTATCTACGTCACCCACGATCAGGAAGAGGCGCTGGTGATGAGTGACCGGATCGCGGTAATGCAGACTGGGTTGATCGATCAGCTAGGCTCGGTAGAAGAGGTCTACGAGCGCCCTCAGACCCGCTACGTGGCGACCTTTCTGGGCAGCTCCAACCTGATTGACGGGGTAGTGCGACGCTACCAGGACGGCGTGGCCTCTATCGACACCGCCTTAGGTGAACTGCGCAGCAGCGTCGGCAGCTACACACTGAACAGTCCGGTAACGCTGGCGGTACGGCCCGAGAAGATCTACGTTAAAAGCGACGCCAGCACCTACTACCTGGAGAACGTGCTCGAAGGCGTGGTTGAGGACATCATCTACACCGGGGTCGAGAACCAGTACCTGATCCGCGTTAAAGACCGAACCTTTGCCGCCTATGTGATGAACAAGGCGCTGACCGAGCACGAGGCGTTCAACATCGGCAACCAGGTTAAGCTGATCATTCCGGCGCAGAGCGTGGTGCCGCTTAATGACTAAGCCTGCCCCCCCCTGGCGCGGCAAGCGGGGTCAGATCCTGGCGACGGTCGGGCCGGGTGTGTTATGGATCACCCTGCTGCTCATTATTCCCTCGTTAGTGATGCTCGCTTACTCCTTTCTAACTCGTTACCGCTTTAACCGCGTCGGCTACCCCTGGACGCTCGAGCACTACGGCACCTTCCTCGGCTTCACGCAGCTCGGTTACGATCCGATATACCTCAGCGTCTTTGGCAAAACCCTGCTGGTAGCTAGTGGCGTCTCGGTGCTAGCGGTGCTAATCGGCTACCCGCTAGCTTTTTTCATCGCCCGCGCCGGCCCTTGGAAGACGCTGCTCTTGACTTTAGTGATTATCCCCTTTTGGACCAACTTCTTAATCCGCACCTACGCCTGGATCCTGATTCTGGCTAGCAACGGGCCGGTCAATAGCGGCTTGCAGCTATTAGGTATTACCAGTGAGCCACTGGCGCTCTTCCCTAGCCTGGGAGCGGTCTTTGTGGGGATGGTCTACGCTTATGTACCGTTTCTGATCCTACCAGTCTACGCTAGCGTTGAGAAGGTCGATTGGTCGCTAGTGGAGGCCGCCGCCGACCTCGGTGCTAACCGCCTAAGAGCTTTCTGGTATGTAATTGTGCCGCAAACCCTGCCCGGGGTGATCGTCGGCGTGTTGCTGGTATTCGTGTCGGCGCTAGGTAACTTCATCACCCCCGCGCTCTTGGGCGGCTCCAAGGAGGTGCTGATCGGCAACGTCATTCAGCAGCAGTTCGGCCCCGCCCTAAACTGGCCCTTCGGCAGCGCCATCTCGTTCGTGGTGCTCGGTTTTGTGCTGATGGCGCTCTACCTCTACGCCCGCGCCGCCGGTCAGAAAGGGCTGGAGGTGCTGAACTAATGGCCGCTAGCGGTGGGCAGCGATTTAGGGCGGGTCAGCCGGGTATTGCTCTCAAGGTCTACGCCTTGCTGGCCTTTCTCTTCTTGTATATCCCGATCGTCATGATCGTGATCTTCTCGTTCAATCAGTCGCGCCTAGGCGCGGTCTGGACCGGCTTCACGCTGGACTGGTACCTCACCCTCTTCCAAAATGAGACGGTGCTGCTAGCGACCCGCAATACGCTGATTATCGCCCTGGCTTCGACCGCCATTAGCACCGTGGTCGGCACGCTCTTAGGGGCGGGGTTGGCGCGCTACGCCTTCCCTGGCAAACGGCTGTTTTTGTGGTTCATGTATGTGCCGGTAGTTATCCCCGAGATCATCATGGCCGTCTCATTAATCATCTTTTATGGCCTGGTCAGTCAGAATAGCGGCGCCTGGGCAAGCAGCCTGCTGGCCTACAGTCAGGAGGCTGGCGGCCTGCTGGGCCTGCTCGCCGGCACCTTGGGGCAGCTCGCCCGGCAGGTCTCGAGCTTCTTCCAACTCGGCCTTGGCACGGTCATCTTGGCTCACATCACCTTCCAAATCCCCTTCGTCGCTATCGTGGTGCGCAGCCGCATGGCCGGTTTTGACCAGAGCCTGGAGGAGGCCGCGCGCGATCTGGGCGCCAACGAAGTGAACGTTTTTAGGCATGTGACCTTGCCGCTGATCATGCCGGGGGTAATAGTGGGCGGGCTCTTGGCTTTCACCTTGTCGATCGACGACTTCGTGATCACCTTTTTCACTTCCGGCCCTGGCACCACTACCCTGCCGGTCTACATCTTTAGTGCCGTCAAGCGCGGCGTCAGCCCTGATATCAACGCGCTATCGACCTTGATTGTTTTAGTGACGGTCGTCGCCTTGTTATTATTCAACTGGCTCCAGTCGCGCACGACCCCCTCGAGCGCGGCCGGGGGAACATCGAGGGAGGACTCATGAGAAAGTTGGCAGTAATTGGGCTAGTCGCTTTACTTAGCCTAGGCCTGGCACAAACGCGCACCCTCCACCTCTTGACCTGGTCGGAATACATCGATCCCGACATCGTCGCGCAGTTCGAGGCCGAGTTTGATGCCCGGATAGTGATCGACACTTTCGAATCGAACGAGGATGCGCTAGCCAAGCTTAAAGCCGCCGGCTTAGGGGTCTACGACCTGGTGGTGCCGACCGACTACATCATCCCTACCTTCTTGGACCTAGGGCTGCTGCAACCGCTCGATCACAGCCGCCTGCCCAATCTCGGCAATCTGGCTGAGAACTTCCGCAATCCGCCCTTCGATCCCGGCAACACCTACACCGTGGCCTATCAGTGGGGGACTACCGGCATCGCCTTCCGTAGGGATATCGTCGAGCCGCCCACCTCGTGGGCGGTGATCTTCAACCCGCAGAGTCACGGCCATCCGGTGGCGCTGCTCGACTCGATGCGCGAGATGATTGGTCTAGCACTCCTCTACTTAGGCCACGACTTCAATAGCGAAAACCGCGAGGAGCTGATCCAAGCCCGCGAGCTGCTGATCCGCGCCAAGGACGGGAGTATCGGCTTCTACGGCAGCCCGGCGGCGCGCAACCTGCTGCTGACCGGCGACGCGGTCTATGCAGTGGTCTACTCAGGCGACGCGCTTGGCGCCCTGGCTGAAGGACTCGCTGATATCGACTTCGTGATCCCGAGCGAAGGGGGTGAGATCTGGGTCGATAACCTGGCCATCGTGGCAGAGGCCCCTAACGCCGACCTAGCCCATGAGTTCATCAACTTCATCCTGCGGCCCGACATTGGCGCCCAACTCAGCAACTTCTTGGCCTTTTCCACACCCAACCAGGCTGCGCTGCCATTCATCGACGAAGCGCTTAAAGCCAACCCTTTCATCTATCCCGAGGCTCATGTTATGGAGCGCCTCCACTACATCGAGGACGTGGCTAACCTCGAGCTGTGGGACCTAATCTGGACGCAGGTAAGGGCGCGCTAGCGACCTGCCGTAGCACACCATTACTGAGCGCGGCCAATGCGCAGGCAGATGGTGGGAAGCGGGCTGTGGGCAGCGGGAGGTAGGAAACCACATACTACATGCCACCCACTACCCGCTACGCTCGCCGATCAGCTAGTTGTGCCCATGTATAGTAAAACGCCTCGTCGGCACGGCTCCAACTCGCTGTACATGGTAGCCTCTGCCCCATGTCAACACTAAGGAGTGGCAAATGACAAAGCAGATAATCCCGGTTGCCCGGGGTGACGGAATCGGCCCAGAGATCATGGATGCTAGCCTCGAGGTGCTGCTTGAAGCCGGCGCCCGTATCGAGCCGCTATTTATCGACATCGGTGAGAGGGTCTATCTAGCCGGCAACACTGCCGGTATCACTGATGAGTCCTGGGAGGCCATCCGGCAGCACAAGGTGTTCTTTAAGTCCCCCATTACCACACCGCAAGGCGGCGGCTTTAAGAGCTTGAATGTCACGGTGCGCAAGATGTTGGGGCTTTATGCCAATGTCCGCCCCTCGGTCAGTTATCACCCTCACGTGCCGGTCAAGCATCCGGCGATAGATGTAGTCATCATCCGCGAAAACGAAGAAGACCTTTATGCCGGCATCGAGCACCAGCAGACGCCCGAGGTCGTGCAGTGCCTGAAGCTGATCTCGCGCCCTGGTTGCGAACGGATTGTGCGCTACGCCTTTGAGTATGCGCGGGCCTATGGGCGCAAAAAGGTCACCTGCATGACCAAAGACAACATCATGAAGCTTACCGACGGCCTGTTCCACCAGGTTTTCAACGAGATCGCACAGGAGTATCCCGATCTCGAGAACGAGCACTGGATCATCGACATCGGCGCGGCTAAACTGGCTGACACGCCAGAAATGTTCGATGTAGTGGTCATGCCTAACCTTTATGGCGACATCGTCTCCGACATACTCGGCCAGATCGCCGGCTCGGTCGGACTAGCCCCCGGCGCCAACATCGGCGATGACTACGCTATGTTCGAAGCCATTCACGGTTCGGCGCCGCGCCACGGCGGCAAAGGGATCGCCAACCCCTCCGGACTGCTGCTCTCCGGGGTGATGATGCTGTTGCACATCGACCAGTCCGATGTTGCCGAGCGGGTGCATAACGCCTGGCTAAGGACCATCGAAGACCACGTGTGGACTTATGACCTGGTACGCAAGGGCAAAGCTCACGGCATCACCGACTACCGGGAGGTCGGCACCAGCGATTTCGCTAAAGCAGTAATGGCGCGGCTCAGCCAGAGGCCGGTAGAGCTCAAGGCTGTGACCTACGCTGGGCGCACCGCCAAAATCGCCAAGCCCAAGCTGACCGACGTGCGCCAGCAGCAGATGGCGCTCGATGGCGTAGATGTCTTTTTGCGTGAGGGCAAGGTCACCGCGGATGAGCTGGGCAAAGGGCTCGAGCGCGTAGCGGGGCCGGAGTTCGTGCTCACCATGATCAGCAATCGGGGCCAAAAGGTCTATCCCGGGGGCTTCCCCGAGACTTTCACCACCGATCACTGGCGGTGCCGCTTCAAAGCGGGGGGCTCTCAGCCCACCCACAGCGCCATCCGCCAACTGCTAGGCCGTATCGAGCAGCAGGGCTATGAGTGGATTAAGCTCGAAAATCTCTATCTGCTCGAGGGCAAGCGCGCCTACAGCTTAGGGCAGGGTGAGTAAACCGTGGTGTGTGGGGCGTAGCTCGGAGGTATACTGCTACCAATACTGAGCTGGGAGGCCAACAATGAACCAGCGGCGCTTTCGCACGCGGGCAGTGCATAGCGGGCAGCAGCCCGATCCGCACACCGGTGCCCATGTCACCCCCATCTACCAGACCTCGACCTTTGCCTACGGCTCGTTCGAGCGCGGTCGCCGCCTGTTTGCCGGCGACGAG
>JAGXSO010000060.1 GCA_018333775.1 Truepera sp. | reverse complement strand
CGGGAAGTTCGTCAGCAGCCAGGTACTTCCTGAGAGTCACGCGGTGGAGTCCGAGCTCCTTGGCGATCTGGCGTTTCGACCAGCCCTGCTCATCTAAGCGCTTAACCTCCTCAAAACGCTCCTGGCGGTACTGGCGGCGCGAGGCCCGCTGGCTCCGGCTGGACTCGCTCTGCTTTGAACAGGAAGCAGAGGCGAGCGTGGAGATAGTTGTTTCAGAGGTTAAGGCTTCTTCTTCGAGAGTGGCTTTAAGGGCAGCGCTCAAGCTCTTGTATTGGCCGGAGATGTGGCGTTCGATCGCTTCGAACAGGTTCCTAAGCAGATGCCAGAGATCGGCTATCTGCTCGGCCTGGGGTGCACCTGAGCCGCAGGCCTCAGCATAGGCGGTGGACCGATCACGGGCGATAAGCTCGATCTCCGGGTGAACCTCGAGCCACTCCTTAAGGGTACCGGCCTCTCGGTCGGGGAGCAGTTCGACAGGGCAACCCCGCTCCAGATCAACGATGATCGTTCCATAGTTGTGACCTTTGCGCTTGGCCCAGTCGTCAATGCCGACCTTACGAACCACGATGTCGTCGCTTGGCGCATCACATCCTCGCGCAGTCCTGAGGAAACTGTCTGGGCTGGCGCGGATGCCGAACCTCTCGGCGATGCTCCGGCTCACCTCGGCGCTGACCAGCAGGCCCAGATGCTCTAGCGCTTCAACGAGTCGGATTGAGCGGCGGCCATACGGTTGGACTACCTCGGGAAGCCGCTCGCAGAAGATCCACCTCTTGCAACCAAATTTGTCACAATGGTCGGGCGAAGCCTTGAAGAACTTCTTGACCTGCAATTCCAGCATCACCCGGTAGCCAGCCACGGGCAGGTCTGCCACCAAGCGGGTGTAGCGGCTGTGGATTCTTCTGGAGGGCGTGCTGCACAAGGGGCATGGCGGCTCGGTTTGCTGTGAGGAGAGAACGAGGTGGAAGCATGAACCAAGTTGATAAGTGGTTTCGTAGGTAAGTAGCTGGTGACTGGGCAAAATGCTGCTTGGGAACATAGGGGTTCTCATCTCAGCACAGCCCAGCCCCTTGTCAGGTAGCCGAGCAGTGCTCCCGCCGCCCGGCTATCTAACAGAGAGAAACACAGTCCTGAACGTGGATCACCTCTTTCAACCCATGCTGTCACAAGGTCCTGCCTACCCAGCTAGGCACCACTAGGTGTTCGGCTATCCGGGGATAGCTCGACCTGGTGCTGGGGTCAACCAAGGCCAACGAGCCACACCCCCGTCCTCTAAAGAAATACTGTTTGGGACGGCCTCACCGTATCACCAAAAGTGCGGGAGAACCGTTATTCAAGCGGCGATGACATGCTCGATCCGCTTGACCCGGAAGCGCTCTTTGTGCCCTTCCGCCACGCCTATGGGGGACTGGCCGAGGCAGGGGTGCTGGAACGCTTCAAGGTGGATGGGAGGCTGCTAGTGGCTCGTAAGCGGCATGTGGCTAGTGACCTGTAGTCTACTAGCCACTAGCTACAAGCTCCTTGCGTTACAGCCACAGCTTGGTCATGGCGGCCATTGTCTCTCCCGAGCAAAACGAAGTCCTCGCCCTAGAGCCCGCCTTTGTCGAACATCACTCTCGCTTCGCTCTGCATAAGGGCTTCCTTGGCCATTCGCTGTGGGATGCCTTGCGCTCTGGCTCCTAACCTGCCCAACGTCTGAGGCCGAATCGGCGTCGTTTGACACTTCAGGTTATGTCCCTGCGAAAGCAGCGTTACTGCTTTCGTCGTAATTGTCGGGCGAAGCCTTGTCGTCTACCCCTTTTCCTATGACAGTGGATGAACTTTCAACTTTCCTAGTTCTGCCGGAGTCTGTTGCTAGCACCTTCGCCCTCCTAGAGAGGCTGAGACAAACAGGTTCTAACGTTCTCGCTTCGCTCGGAACGAGCCAGTTCTCGCGGTAAACGAAGCCGTTGAGCCGATGAGCTGGCGAGATGAAGCGCTTGCTCGGTGCTGCCCTTGGGCAGTAGGGCATGAAGTTATGCGCCAACGCCCACCCCCTGATGCTTAGCTCGGCTGAGGCGAGATGCCCATGAAAGTACCTGAGGCCATACAGGTAGCGGTCCAAGGCGTCAAGATGGCGGTCGAGCATGTTGCTGCTACGGCGACAGCCGGGATGGTCGTAGGCCGGAGTGAAGCGGTAGGCGTTGGTGCAAAGCTTACCGATGGCATCCAGAGCGGTCTGGCTCAGCTGCTTCCGGTGATGTTCGGCCCATAACTGTAGGACAGTAACTTTGTCGATAAAGGCGTCGCTGCTCTGCTGGTGATAGGCGTCCCAGACTTTGTGTGCTAATTCGGGGAAGATGGTGGCAAGCCGCTTGGCGCGTTCGCGAATCTTAAGGAAAGCGTGCAGGAAGCAAAGAATCACGACGATACCAGGGAACAGCGCCTGCCAGGCCGCTTGAGTGGCAGACCAGCCATCGGTGTTGACCGTCTTGGGCTGGTAATCGGGGTCGAGGTCGCAGGCCTCCTCCTTGAAGTTGCGGTAAGCCTCAGTGAGTCCTTCTTCACTTGCCGATAGGGAGATAGAAGCACCTAACACGCACTCCTCGGCCACCGTACAGGCGACATAGGCTTTGTTCTTAAGGATCCGGGTGTGCTTCTCGTCGGCCAACAGGTGCTCGGGCAGCTTATCGGTGTGTTTGACCGTAGTTCCCACTAGACTGGGGTGACCAAGCTGTTGGCTCAGCCGGTACCAATAAGAGTCGTCCTTGCCAAAGACATATGAGAGCGCCCAGAAGGGTACCCCGAACTTGTGGTGCAAGAATAGCGGCTTCTCGACTTCCGCAACCGTTCCTGTCAGGTAGGGCAGCGTCAGCGCAGCGCCGAGGCGAAGCCGTCCGAAGCTGGGCACAACCTGGAACACCTGGATTCTGCCTTGCTCGTCCTGCTCGTGTAAGCAGATCCGTCTGATACGCACCTTGGGCATCTTCACCGACGCCTCGCAAAAGCCGTAGAGCTTGTAGCCCCGCTCAATAGCTGCTGGGAACAGCTCCGGGTATCGCCTAATGCAGTCGTCGAGATAGTCACGATACGCCTCTTGGTTTGTCACCAGCTGCTGGTACAGCTCGCTCTCGACAGGCAGGCAGATTCGCTTCGACTCCCTTAAGCCATCTGGTTTTTCGGTGAGACTGGGAGTACGCTGTGCTCGGGATGTCGTGTGTGTCATCAACCTTCATGACATCCCCTTTCTGCACTTCTACGCAAGAGCAACAGAAAACGTTAGAACCAGGAACTTTCCACAATCCATTCTTACCCCTTCCTCCTCTCGCAACCGACTTTTCGTGCATCCTCAAATTCAGGTAAACCTTGGCGAAGCTCGGCTCGGCACGGTAGGCTAGGGCGTTCGAGCCCCAGGGCAAGGCTAGAGGGCCAACGGAGGTTACCTTGAAAGTACACGAGTATCAGGCTAAGGAGCTGCTCAAACGGCGGGGCATCGCCGTGCCGCAAGGGCGCGTCGCCACTACCTACGAAGAGGCTGTGGCGGCTGTGCGCCCCATGGTGGACGCCAGCGGTAGCCCGGTGGTGGTGGTTAAGTCGCAGATCCACGCCGGCGGTCGCGGCAAGGGCCGCTTCCGGGAGCACCCCGAGGTCAGAGGGGTAAACGTCGTCACCGACGGCCTCAAGGGCGGCGTGAAGGCGGCTGAGGAGCGCGTCTTGGCCCTGGCCAAGCAGATGCTCGGCTCCACTCTGGTCACGGTGCAAACCGGGCCCGCCGGGAAACAGGTCAACCGCCTCTATATCGAGCAGGGGATCGAGATCGCCCGCGAGCTCTACCTCTCAGTGGTGCTCGACCGCGCCCAGAGCCGCAACGTGATGATGGCCTCCACCGAAGGCGGCATGGAGATCGAGGAGGTAGCAGCCCACTCCCCCGAAAAGATCTTGCGCGAGACGATCGATCCACTACTTGGCTTAGCCGGCTTTCAGGCCAATCGCCTGGCACTGGGCCTCGGTCTTTCCGGTGAGGCGCTCAAAAACGGCGTTAAGTTCATGCGCGCCTTGGCGGCGGCGGCCACCGAGCTTGATACCGACATGATCGAGATCAACCCGCTGGTGGTGACCAAACAGGGTCAGGTTTTGGCGCTTGATGGCAAGATGAGCTTTGATAATAACGCCCTCTTTCGCCACCCGGAGATCGTCGAGCTGCGCGACCTCTCGGAAGAGGACCCAGCCGAGATCGAGGCCAGTAAGTACGGCCTCTCCTTCATCAAGCTCGAGGGAAAAATCGGTTGCCTGGTCAACGGTGCCGGGCTAGCCATGGCCACCATGGACACCATCAAGCACGTCGGCGGCGAACCGGCTAACTTTCTGGACGTCGGCGGCGGCGCCAGCGCCGAGAACGTCACCGCCGCGTTCAAAATCATCACCCGTGACCCCAACGTCAAAGGTATCTTCATCAACATCTTTGGCGGCATCATGAAGTGCGACACCATCGCCAGCGGCGTAATCGCAGCGGTCAAGGAGGTAGGGCTTAAGGTGCCGCTGGTAGTGCGGCTCGAAGGGACCAACGTAGCGCTGGGCCGCCAGCTGCTCGACCAATCAGGCCTCAATGTGGTAAGCGCCAAAGACATGCTAGATGGCGCCCAGAAGATCGTGGAGTTGACCCAATGAGCATTCTTGTCGATCGCACTACTAAACTCATCGTGCAAGGGATCGGTAACTTTGGCCGCTTCCACGCCGACCGCTCGATCGCCTACGGCACCCAGGTGGTGGCCGCGGTCCACCCCAGCCGCGCCGGGGAGGTTGAAGTGTTTGTCGGCGAGACCGATCACAGCGGGGTACCGGGCCGCCCGGACAGCTACCGGGTCGAGGTGCCGATTTACGCCACCGTGCGCGAGGCGGTAGCCGAGACCGGCGCTAACGCCAGCGCGGTCTTTGTGCCGCCACCATTTGCTGCTGATGCCATCATGGAGGCGGCCGAGGCCGAGCTGCCGCTGGTGGTGGCCATCACCGAAGGGATTCCCATTGCCGACATGGTGATAGTCAAGCGCTATCTGGAGGGGAAAAGGACGCGCCTAATCGGCCCCAACTGCCCTGGCGTGATCACCCCTCACGCCTGCCGCATCGGCATTATGCCGGGCTATATCCACCAGGCCGGCAAGATCGGTGTGGTCAGCCGGAGCGGCACGCTCACCTACGAAGCGGTCTATCAGCTCACCCAAAACGGCCTGGGCCAGACCACGGCGGTAGGCATCGGCGGCGATCCGGTCAACGGCACCAGTTTCGTAGACGTGTTGGCCATGTTTAACGACGACCCTGCCACCAAGGGGGTAATCATGATCGGCGAGATCGGCGGCACTGCTGAGGAAGAGGCGGCAGCGTGGATCAAGACTAACATGACCAAGCCGGTGGCAGCCTTCATCGCCGGCACTACGGCCCCTCCAGGACGGCGTATGGGCCACGCTGGCGCCATTATCTCGGGCGGCAGCGGCACCGCTAGCAGCAAGATCGCGGCCCTCAAGGAGGCGGGCGCAGCAGTGGCAGCCACCCCCAGCGAGATGGGGGCAACGATGCTGGAGGCGATAGGCTAGGCGCTCATGGCGGTCTTAACCCCCCCCAAGCGTTGGCTGTTAACCGGCGGCGGCCTGGCGGTCTTTTTAACCGCTGTCCACGCCACTAACGACGCCTTTACCAGCATGCTAGCCGCGCTGCTGCCGACCTTGCAGCTACAGTTCGGCCTGAGCGAGACGGTGCTAGCGCTGCTGGTGGCCACACTGTCGTTCAGCTCGTCGGTCACCCAGCCGCTATTCGGCGCCTTAGCCGACCGCCTGGGCCGCCGCCTGGTAGGAGCATTGGGGGTAATTTTAAGCTCATCACTGCTCAGCTTAATGGCGGTAGTACCCAGCGTATACCTGTTGGTTGCAGTGCTCTTTTTCGGCGGGCTCGGCTCGGCGGCCTTCCATCCTGCCGCCATCAGCATGGCCCGTGCCGCCGGAGGTGGGCGCCACAAAGCGCTGGTAGTCAGTGTCTTTAGCGCTGGCGGCACCGTTGGTCTGGCCCTGGGGCCGATCATTATCCTGTTCGTGATCGCTAACTTTGGCGTCGGTTTTACCCCCTGGTTGATGGTACCGGGGGTGCTCATGGGGGTCATGACCTATCTGCTGATCCCGCCCCAGAAGAGTAGCCGCGAGAGCCGCCCCAAACTCTTCGACGCCAGGCTGTTAGCCGGGCCGGTCGGGCTGCTGTGCCTATCCGGCATCTTGCGCAGTATCTCGTTTGTCACCTTTGCTAACGGCGTCCCTTTGTGGCTGGTGAACGAGCACGGCCTGGCGCCCGATGACCAGCTAATCGGCTTCACGCTGGCCGCCTTCTCGTTCTCGGCCGGCGTGGGCGGCGTCATTGCGGGAGGGTTGGGACGGCGCGTCAGCCGCCAATGGCTGATTACCGGCACCACGCTGCTGGCGTTGGCACCGCTCTTGGGGCTGTTCTGGCTAACCCCTGGCACTCCTGCCTTCTTCCTGGCGGTGATCGCTGCCGGGGCGCTGGTGAATAGCGGCCTACCGCTAATGATCGTCAGCGCTCAAGATCTGGCCCCGCACGCCATCGGTACCGCCTCGGGCCTGCTGATGGGCTTTACTTGGGGGACCGCGGGCGTGCTCTATATCGGCATCGGCTGGCTGCAAGAGCAGATCGGCCTGGTACCGGCCATGAGCTTAAGCTTCCTGACGTTGATCCCTGGCGCGGCGCTGGCCTACTTGGTGCTCAAAACGTACCGGGCAGCGATGGGCGATTAGCTGGCGTTACACCTTACGAGCCGAACCGAAGACCTCCATGCGGGACTTGACGATGGCCTTCATCTCAGCGCGGGCTGGCCCCAAGATCTTGCGCGGGTCAAACTCCTTGGGCTGACTCTTAAACACTTCGCGTACCACGGTAGCAAAGGCCAGGCGCAGGTCGGTATCGGTGTTGATCTTGGCGATCCCTTCTGTCACCGCTAAGCGCACGTCGTCTTCGTGAATCCCGGAGGCATCCTTCATCTCGCCACCGGTCGCCACGAAGCGCTCTACTAGCGACTGCGGCACGCCGCTAGCGCCGTGCATCACCAGCGGGTTAGGCACCAGCGCGGCAATCTTCTTGATCCGCTCATGGTCGATAAAGGGCCGCCCTTTCCCCTTATATGCACCGTGCGAGGTGCCGATCGCCACCGCCAGGTAGTCGGCACCGCTGTGCTCCATGAACCAGGCCGCCTCATCAGGCTTGGTCAGGATGGCATCGGCTTCGGAGACCACCACGTGCTCCTCAACGCCGCCTAAGCGGCCGATCTCGGCCTCGACCGTAACGCCGACCGCGTGCGCGGCCTCGACCACGCGGGCCGTCTCTTTGACGTTAGTCTGTGGGTCTTCGTGCGACTTGTCGATCATCACCGAGGTAAACCCGTAGCGCAGAGCGCGCAGGCACGACTCATAGCTGCTGCCGTGGTCGAGGTGGATAGCCACCGGCACGGTCACTTCCTTACTCATGGTCAGGACGATATTAACCAGATCCTTGCCGCCATACTTGAGCGCCCCCTCAGAAAGAGCTACGATCACCGGGCTGCGGGTCTCTTCTGCTGCCTCCAAGATCGCCTGGGTGATCTCCATGTTGTTAGTGTTAAAGGCTCCGACGCCGTAGCCGCCACGGCGGGCGGCCGCTAAGATGTCCATTCCGGTAACTAGTGCCATGGGCCAGAGTATAACGCATCACCCGGCACCTGTCACGCGGCGGAATGTCCCGGTTGACACCCTTAAGGCCGCTAGGCTAGACTGCCGGTGATGAACGTGTTACGTTCGCCTTCCGAGCGAAGCGAGAACGCTTTTTACCGGCTAGCGTGAGCCCGCCTCACGCTTACTACACTGCCCCTAGGGGCGGTGTTTTTTTATCAAGGGGTGAGAATGGACGCCATTGCGGAGATCGAAGCTGCGCCCTCGGAAGCGGCCTTATATGAGGTTAAGGTCAAGTACCTAGGCAAGAAGGGGCTGATTACCCAGCAGCTCAAGGAGCTAAGCCTCTTGCCCCCCGACGAGCGGCGCGCCGCCGGGGCGCGGATCAACGCCTTAAAGCAGCAGCTAGAAGCGGCGATTGAGATGCGCCAAGCGGCGCTCGAGCGCGCCGCCCTCGAGCGCCAACTGGCCACCGAGCGGCTCGACGTGACCCTGCCGGGCTATCAGTTCCCAGTCGGCGGACTGCATCTCTTGACGCAGGTGATTAACCGCGTCACCGACGTGTTCAAGTCGATGGGCTACGAGGTGGTGATGGGGCCCGAGCTGGAGACGGACGACTACAACTTCAAGCTGCTCAATTTCCCCGACGAGCACCCCGCCCGCGACACCCAGGACACCTTTTTTATGACCGACGGGCGGCTCCTGCGCACCCACACCAGCCCGATGCAGGTGCGCTACATGCAGGCGCATCGGCCCCCGTTCAAGGTGGTCGTCCCCGGCAAGGTGTTCCGCAACGAGGCGGTCGATGCCACCCATGAGGCGATGTTTCATCAGCTCGAGGCCTTAGTGGTGGGCGAGCGCATCACCATGGCCGACTTAAAAGGCGCCATCGAGGAGATGGCCAAAGCGCTGTTCGGCACCGGTGCCCGCACCCGCTTGCTGCCCACCTATTTCCCGTTCGTGGAGCCGGGGGCCGAGTTCTCGGTCTGGTGGCAGAACCCGCGCAGCGGCAAGGAGGGCTGGCTCGAGCTAGGCGGCTGCGGCATGGTCCATCCCAACGTGTTTAAGGCAGTCGGCTACGAGGGTGTAACGGGCTTTGCTTTCGGCTTCGGGCTCGAGCGCCTGGCGCTGATCCCCTACGGCATCCCCGACATCCGCTACTTCTATAACGGCGACCTGCGGGTGCTGCGGCAGTTCCGGGGGGCGCTATGAAGGTCCCCTATAGCTGGCTCAAGGAGCTTGTCCCCGACGCTCCACCGCTATCTGAGACGGTTGATCTTTTAGCCGGTCTCGGCTTAGGGGTCGAGGAGGTTGTCCACCAACCCGGCGCCCCCGCCCAGGTGATAGTGGCCGAGG
>JAGXSO010000059.1 GCA_018333775.1 Truepera sp. | reverse complement strand
ATCTTCCTCAATCAGTCTACCTTGACCGACCTCTTCACGCTGGTCTATGTGTTTGTCGATGATTACCTCAAAGCGCTGGAAGGTGCTGGCATCTGCCAGCTGCCGAGGATGGCTAACCAGAAAGGTACCTATAGCGAGATCATGACCATCGCGCTGGTCGGTGAACTCCTCAAACAGCGCTACCTGGGCCATTGCTTCGACTTCGTTAAGATCGAGTACCGTTCGCTCTTCCCCGAGCTTCCCGACCGCACCCGCTTCTACCGCATCCAGAACAACCTCGAGCGTCTGTATGCCGATTTCGCCTTGCGCTTTGCTCCCAAGCTGGCAGGCGAACTCGACAGCTACATCATCGACTCCAAGGCTATTGCCATTTGCAAAGGAGCACGCTGGCGGAAGCCACGGGCCATGACCGAAGCTAGATCGGGCTATAGCAGCATGGGCATGTTCTACGGCTTCAAGCTCCATGCCATCGTGGATGAACGAGGGCTGATCTGCCGCTTTCAGAAATCACTCTCGCTTCGGGTCTGATCGCTCCCGCCAATATCGCCGATCAGGAAGCGGGGCGCTGCATGACTACTGAGGGCAACGCCTTTATCTTGGGCGACGCAAACTATCATGGCTGTGGCATACATGCCCAACCCAAAGCCAGCTTCAAGCGTCCTAAGCTGTGGGGGTCTGCCTTTTCCTGGGTGCACAAGACCATCGAGACGGTGTTCTCCTCCTTGGTAAGAAGCCGTAACCTCACTCTGGTCCAGCTTAACTCCTTTCGCTCGATCCGTGCTGCTACCTGTCGTAAACTCGCTCATAACCTGGCTTGGTTCTTGCTTCACTAGCGCATCCCCTAGCAGTCGAGGTGAGAAGCTGCCTATGAGTTTGTTCACCACCAAGGATGAAAAGGCGATCAGTCTTTCAGCGAGTCAGGCTATCAACAAAACCACTGGCTGACTGACAAGGCTTCGCCCGAGTAATTGAGAGCCTGAAAGACTGCTAGGCTTAAGGATTTCGCCCCTACTGGCTCCTGGCTTCTGACTCCTGGGTACTGATTTTCGGGCCATCGGCTATACTCGCGCTGTGTTCGAAGTGATCCCCTGCGTAGATATTCAGCAAGGCCGAGCGGTCAGGCTTTTAGAGGGCGACCCCAAACGCGAGACGGTCTATTTTGAGGACCCGCGCCAGGCGGCTCAGCACTGGGCGGCGGGCGGTTGCCGCTGGCTCCACCTGGTCGATCTCGATGCCGCCATAGGGCGCGGTGACAACCGCGCGGTTATTCAGGAGATCGCCCGCGAGGCGCCGTGCCGCGTGGAAGTAGGCGGCGGCATCCGCGACCTACAGGTAGCCCGGGCGTGGCTTAAGCACGTTGACCGCATCGTCATGGGCACGGCGGCCATTACCAAACCGGAGCTGGTGGAGGCGCTGCTAGCTAACTACGGGCCCGAGCGGCTGGTGGTGTCGATCGACGCCAAAGAGGGGCGGGTAGCCTTACGGGGGTGGCGTGAGCTGAGCGAAGTGTCGGCGGTGAGCTTGGCCGAGCGGGTTGCGGCGCAAGGCGTTAGGTGCGTCATCTACACCGACATTAGCCGTGACGGCACCATGCAAGGTGTCGATCCAGAGCCGGTGGCGCGGCTGCGCGAAGCCTATCCGCACACGCTGCTAGCCGGTGGCGGAGTGGCAAGCGAGGCCGACCTGGAGCTGTACCAGCGCCTGGGCCTAAACGGCGCCATCGTGGGGCGGGCGCTTTATGAAGGGAAGATCCGCTATCCCCGAACTGCCTGAAGTCGAAACCGTCCGGCTCGAGCTAGCCCCCTGGCTGACCAGCGCCGTTATTACCGGGACGGCGCTCATGGCCCCACCCGGACCCAAATACGCCGGCCTGGAGCGGGCGGTGGGTCGGCGCATTACGGCGGTAAACCGGCGCGGCAAGTTCTTGCTGCTGCCGCTTGACAGCGGCGACGAGCTAGTGATCCACCTCGGTATGACCGGCGTCTTGAGTCCGCAGCCGGGAAGTCATCTGCGGGTTAAGCTCGAGCTAGACACCTCGCCAAGTGCGCTCTATTTTCGAGATGCCAGGCGTTTTGGGCGCTTTCTGGTGGTCCCGGCAGGCGACTACACCAGCCTCCCCACGCTGGCGGCGCTAGGGCCGGAGCCGCTCGGCCCGGACTTCTATCCGGCCCGTTTCGCTAAAGCGCTCCGGGTCAAGACTGCTATTAAGACCCACCTGTTAAGCCAGCGCCCGGTAGCCGGGGTCGGCAACATCTACGCCGACGAAGCGCTGTGGCGGGCGCGGCTCCACCCTCTGACGCCCTCGGCCCACATGAGCGCGCGATCCGCTGCCCGCTTGTGCCAAGCGATCAAGGGGGTGCTCAGTGAGAGCCTCGAAGCACGCGGCACCACCCTCAGCGATTACCGCACCGTGAACGGCGCAGCGGGCGGCTTCGGCAGTTTTTTGCAGGTCTATGGCCGTGCGGGTGAGCCCTGCTTGCGCTGCGGCAGAACCATCGAGAGACTGGTGGTGGCCGGGCGGGGCACCCACCACTGTCCGCGCTGCCAGCAGTTCCCGGCGCAGTTTCGACCCACACGACTTTGAGATCGAAAAAGGGCGGGTTTGTTTACATTAAGCGGTGGCGGGGGCTTAGAAGGGCGCTCACGCTAGCCAGTTAGCTTAAAAGTTCGGCTGGGGTCATCCTCCTCCGGCCTGTCCGGTCGAAGTCCGCATCAAAACTGACCAGTGTAACATCGTATTTCTCGGCAGCCAGGTACTGATAAGCGTCGTCAAAGTCGAGCTTGAACTCGCCCATCACCTCGGTTAGGCGGACCATATCCTGCGGTTGAAGGCTAATGAGCACCACCGCGCCTTCGATAAACGCATCCTGAACAAACTGGAGCAGGGCCTCCCAGCGGTGCAACCTGGTCAACACCACGCCTATGGAGTGAAAAGAAAAGTCCGTCAGGCACAGCTGCTCCGAAGGCGTCTGAGCCAGGAATCGTCCGACCTCGGCTGAGCGCTCTTGCTCCAAAAACCGCTCAAGCCAGATATTGGTATCTAGCAGGTATGCGTCTCTTAACTGCTCCGCCACTCCAGGGCTTTCTTCTGCAACTGTAGCGAGCTATAGCGATCCCGGTGCTCGCGCAGCGCACCGGCCCAATTTTGTCGCAGCGTCCTGCCCTGGCTGCGCTTTCGTTTGGTCAGCAAAAACTCGACAAAATCTCGGACCTGGGCTCGAGCGTCGGGTGGGAGCTCCTCTACCAGTTCCGCAAGAGACCGCGAGGGTACGCTCATAGCTCAATTATACCTTTGCTCCCGTTACGGCTGCAACCTGCTCCCATCTCTGGGGAAAGCCCTGGCAAAGCGGATGTTCTGAATTCCCAGCAGCAGCGCGGTCAGGCGCTCAGCGCCGATGGCGAAGCCGCCGTGCGGCGGCATGCCGTACTTGAACACCTCCAGGTAACCCTTAAACGCCTCGGGCTTAAGCCGGCGCTCGTGAAGCTGTCGTAGCAGCATCTGGTACTCGTGAATCCGCTGCCCGCCGGAGGTGATCTCCACCCCGCGGAACAGCAAATCCAGCCCGCGCGTTAAGCCGTCCGGCGTCGGGTAGGCGTAAAAGGGGCGTGCAGCCTGCGGATAGTCGGTGACGAAGACAAAATCGCTGCCGTGAACTTCTCTGGCCCAGCGCCCCACTAGGCGCTCGGCCTCGGGGTCGAGGTCCTTGCCGCCGGAGTGGTGCCCGTAGCGCTCGGCTACCAGCTCTCGGGCCGCCAGCAGCGGGATGCGCGGGAAGGCCGCGGTGGTGTCGGGTAGTGTGGCTGCTAAGAGCTCCAGTTCGTCCCGGCAGGTCTGGCTGATATGCGCCACCATCGCTTTGAGCAGCGCCTCTTGCAGCACCATAATGTCCGCGTCAGAGTCGATAAAGCCCAGCTCGACATCCAGCGACAGGTATTCGCTGAGGTGGCGGCTGGTGTGGTGAAGCTCAGCGCGGTAGACCGGTGCCACCTCGAACACGCGCTCATAGACACCGACCATGATCTGTTTGTAGAGCTGCGGCGACTGCGCCAGATAGGCGCGCTGGCCGTAGTAATCGACCTCAAAGAGGTTGGCGCCGCCCTCAGCTCCGGCGGCGACCAGCTTGGGCGTGAAGATCTCGGTGAAGCCTTGCTCGTTAAGGTACTCCCGAAAGGCGCGCACCAGCTCAGCCTGCACCTTAAGAGCCGCCCTGGCTTTGAGGCCGCGCAGCGACACGTAGCGATACTCCAGGATGGTGTCGGGGTTGGCCTGCCACGCCTCCTTAGGGATTTCGATGGGGGCGGGCTCGACGGCCTCAGCGATGATGCTTAACCCTTCGGCTTTAACCTCCAGGCCGCCGGGCGCCTTATCGGAGGCGACCACTACCCCCCACACCTGCACGCAGCTCTCGCCGATCGGCAGGTCGCCCTGCGCAAAGACGCACTGCACAATTCCGCTCCGGTCGCGCAACAACAGGAACTTGATGCCGCCTAAGTCGCGCCGGCTGTGTACCCAGCCCTGCAAGGTGACACGCTGGCCGAGTAGCATCGGGAGGTCGCGGACGAGGCTCCGGGAGGTCATGTTGGCTCCAAAGGAACATCCCCGAGGGTGGGCCTCGGGGGTGCGCGGAAAGTTGACGGCTAGGCCCCGAGACTTAAGTGCGAATTATCGTTGTCGTGACGGGGGCGGCGCATCGTTGCCGGGTATCCTAGCAAGGTGGTAGTGTGGCTGTCAACGCTCACCCGATAAGCCGAGAGGAGCTGGTAGCTTGTAGTTACTACTAGCCACTAACCACTAGCCGTGGTCAGGAGCTGCCTGCACAGCCCCAGCATCGCCTATGGCCTTAGCGCGGCGCGTCGTAGCGGTAGAACCCCTCGCCGCTCTTGCGCCCCAGCTTCCCGGCCTCGACCAGTTTGCGCAGGGTCTGGGCGGGCCTGAAGCGCTCGCCCAGCGCCTCGGTCAGAGACTCGCTGATCAAAAGCATGGTGTCTAAGCCAACGTAGTCGGCCAGCTCTAAGGGCCCCATGGGGTGGTTGAGGCCGAGCTTGACAGCGGTGTCGATGTCGTTAGCGCTGGCTACTCCCTCTTCGAGCATTCGCATGGCCTCGCTTAAGAGCGCTGCCAGGGCGCGGGTGGTCACGAAGCCCTGCCGATCTTTGACCACCACGCTGGTCTTACCGCAGGAGCTAGCTAGCTGCTCGGTCAGCGCCAGGGTGCCCTCAGAGGTCTGCACTGCCAGAACGATCTCAATTAGCGCCATCTTCTCGGGCGGGTTGAACCAGTGCATACCGATCACCTTCTCAGGGCGCTTGGTCTCGGCTGCCAGCGCCGTCACCGAGTGCTGGCTGGTATTGCTGGCCAGCACCGCCGGAGCGGGGGCCAAAGCGTCGAGCTGTTTGAATAGGCTGCGTTTCAGCTCGAGCCTCTCCGGGGCCGCCTCGATCACATAATCCGCTCCCGCTACCGTACTAGCCAGGTCGTTGCTGAGCTTTAGCCGCTTTAACGCCTCCTGATCGTTGCGCTTGGCGATCCGCGCCCGCGCCCGCTCCAGCGCACCCGGGTCGGGGTCGTAGAGCGCAACTGCAAAGCCGCTCTGCAGGCAGACTGCGGCGATCCCGCCGCCCATGGTGCCCGCGCCGATGATGGTGATGGTGTGAAGGGTCATAGCTGTCCTCCGATCAGTATTCAAGTATTCGAGTATTCGAGTATTCGAGTAGGGGCGTTAAGCCTCGTAGGCTGTTAGGCTATCAGGCTTTCAGTCGATCAGTCGGTTTAAGGCTGATAGCCTGATTAGCTGACAGCCTGATCGCCTTTTCATCCGGTGAACGATAGTTCATGGGCAGCTCCTCCTACACCAGGTAGAGGTCGAACCGGGTGGTCTTGCCCAGTATAACGGCACCCGGCTGCCGCCCGGCCAGCGGCGGGGCGTGGCGTGGGCGCTTGACCGCTACGCGCCGTGTGGCTAGCGCCAGCGCGGCGTCAAGCAGCGCATCGGCGTCAAGATCGTCGCCAACGAGACGCCGAAACAGCCGCAGCTCCTTTTTGGGGAGCGCCTGCTTGGACCGGTGTGGGTACATCGGGTCGAGCAGCACCGCTTCGGGCCGGGGGGTAGCGGGCTGGTGCATCAACTCCAGGGCGTCGCCGACGATTAGCTGTAGCCGTGCAGCCACCATGGCCAGCTCGGGGTCGCGCTGGGCTCGAGCCAGCCCATCCGCCAGCAAGGCCGCCACTACCGGGTGGCGCTCAATCATAGTGACGCGGCAGCCAATGGCAGCCAACGCAAAGGCGTCCTGCCCGAGGCCGGCGGTAGCATCCAGTACAGTGGGGCGATGGCCCCTCTTAACGCCGACCGCTCGCGCCACCTCCAGCCGAGGCCCGCTTCGCCGACTGACGGCACGCTGGGCGCTAAAGTCTACCAAGACCGGGCCGGTGCGCGAGTTGGCCTCGCGCAGCTCGAGCCGCTCGGGGG
>JAGXSO010000058.1 GCA_018333775.1 Truepera sp. | reverse complement strand
GGCACGGTGGCGGTCTACGCCGGTGGGCCGGTGCAGAGCGGGATCGATATTTTCCGCTATCTAGCGGTGGGCGCTGAGGCGGTGGTGGTAGTAAGCGACCGCTCACTGGCTAGTTTGCAGGCCGAGCTTGCTTACGCTATGCGGCTCACGGGCTGCGCCACACTGGCCGATATCAGCTATGACGCGATCTTCGCGCCGTTGTTCAGTGAGAGTTAGGGGGGACAGTTGATCGCTTACCTGGACGGAGTTATTGCCGAACTGCGCAGCCAGAGCTTAGTCATGCAGGTCGGCGCCTTCGGCGTCGAACTCTTTGCTCCCAAACCGACCCTGCTGGGATGCCGCGTGGGCGAGGCGGTGCGCCTGTATACCCATTTAGCCGTCAAGGAGGAGCAGTTTGCTCTCTACGGCTTCCACGACCGCGACATGCACCGGCTGTTCAGCTATCTAACCAGTGTGTCGGGCATCGGCCCTAAGCTAGCCCTGGCCATGCTCTCGGCCCTGCCGAGCACGCTGCTGGCGACCGCTATCGTGCAGGGGGATGCAGGGCTGCTAGCTAGCGCGCCGGGGGTCGGCAAGAAGACCGCCGAGCGGATCGTGCTCGAGCTTAAGAACCGGCTGCCCGAGGAGCTGATGGCCAAAGGGGGCAGCGCTCGCCCGCAGAGCGTCCTTTCCCCCGCCGGCAACGATGCTGTGGAGGCGCTGTTAGCGCTGGGCTACCGCGAGACCCCGGTCAAGGCTACGGTCGCCGAGCTGGCCCTTAAAGAGCCCGAGGCCAGCGCCGAGACGCTAATCCGCAAGGCCCTGGCCAAACTCCGCTAGGGGGTGGCAGGGGCTTCGGAGCCTCTCCGGCGCGATAAAAGCCGGAGCTAAGCCGCCCTATCCACACCCCTGAAGGGTTTAGCCTCGAGTGCGCCTGGGAGCGGAGCGAATGGCAGTTCATGCTGTGCGATGGCAGCTACCCTGGCCGGTCGCTGGGCCGTAAGGAGTAGCCGGACAGCCGATCTATCTCCGGGCTCGAGCCGGCCAACTCCTAGTTAAGCGCTTTTTTCACCTAACGCTCACGGCAATGTTAATGTGGCCTGGTGGCGCAAAGGTTGCCCGATGAGGCCTTGGTGGTGAGAGGTGGACGCAATCGCTCTGAAGATATCGCCCGAGGCACAGCAACGCATCCGAGCGGCATCACCGGCGTTTCCGTCGAAAGTGCCGCCAACGTAACGCTTGAAGCGGTAGCAGCATTCATCCCTCATAGGCAATTGGGCGTGACAACCGTCGGCGAAGTCAGAAAACTTGGTGGCGATGTCATCCCGACATCGGGGCGGAGCCCTTACCACGCGACCTTGACGGGCATTACGCCCACACAGGCAAGCCGCTTGTTGAATCCTGCGCGGCCGAATCCGGCGCGAGGCGATCCGTGCTAAAATCAGACCATGAGCGCACCGCGCATCTATGCAGACTTTCATAATGCCGATAGCTTAGGTCGGCTGCGGCTGAACAGCGTCGGCACAGTCCAAGACCTGTCGAGGCAGCGCGTCACCTTGCGAGATGGCTTGCAGCTCACCCTCTACAGCGAAGATTTGGAAGTTGACGGTGAAGTTCGCTTTGCTGACGGAGAGGGCTTATGGGTGGCCGTTATTGCTTGGGATGCCATCCGTGAGCCGGAACCCGCAGAACCGCTCGAAACGCCTGAGGAATTGTCGAGGAGCGCTTAACACGTCGCTGCAGGGATGCGCCCGCTCCTTGCCAACTCTGACGCAAACTTGGGCAAGGCTCGAGCATTTCTGGCAGGGCGCATACCGTTTCGACATTTTTAGCTGTGAGAGTGTCAACAAACCGTGTTGAACCGAAGCCTTAGCGCGTCGCGTCATTGGCCGCAAGTCCGAGGTGCGCGTAGAGGCGCTCGACCAACGCCCTTAAGCTCGCCACCTCCTCGCGCAACGCCTCTAGTTCACCAAGGCTCTGTCTGACGCGCGGCTTCTGTTTCTCTTCATCCTGGCCGAGCGTGTGCGTCCAGCGGTCCTGGCTCTGACCAGGGCCGCGCCCCAGGTTCTTGGCCAAAGGCGGGCGGTGTTCAGCCAGCCGTTGCAGCGTTGCTGCCACCTCACCAGGGGCAGCATAACGCTCGGCCCGGCTGCGCAGTTCGCCGGGGGTCTGCGGGCCGCGCAATAAGAGCACCGCCAGCAGCGCAAAGCCCGCCTGATCGATGGTAAGTAGCTCCTGAAGCCGGTGGCGGTGCTTAAAGGCGCGCTCATGGTCGGCCCGCACGGTCGCTACTAACCCCTTGTCGCGCAGAGACTGCAACGCCTCATTTACTTCGCGCTCGCTGTAGCTCGTCACCGGCTCGCGGCTGCTCTTCTGGTTGCAGGCGATGACCAGCGCATTGGTGCTGAGCGGGTAGTGGTCCGGGGTGGTGTGCTCCTTCTCAATCAGACAGCCCAGAATGCGCAGCTCGATGTCGTTTAAGGCCATACCAGCAGGGATGCTACCACGCATGTTACCCTCGCTAGCGGAGGCAACTGTGAACCTTCAAGTCGTCCAAGGAGCCGTGCAATCTTTTGCAGCCGATGCCTTAATCGTCAACCTATTTACTGGGGTCACCGCGCCGGGAGGGGCCACCGGCGCGCTCGACCAGGCGTTAGGTGGCGCTATCAGTGAGCTGATCGCGCAAGGAGACCTCAAAGGGAAGAGCGGTGAAGTGGCGGTCCTCTACCCGCGCGGCGCCGTCCCGGCCACCCGCGTCCTGATCGCCGGGCTGGGCGAACGCCACCAGTTCGACCTGGAGGCGGTGCGGCGGGCCTCCGCCGAGGCGGTCAAAAAGGCGCAAGCCCTTGGCGCCAGGCACCTTGCCACCATCGTCCACGGCGCCGGTATCGGCGGGCTGCCCATCGAGGCCGCAGCGCAAGCGACCGTCGAAGGGGCGCTGTTAGCGCTCTACCGCTTTGACGCCCCCAAGCAAGGTGACAAACCCACCCCGGTCGAAACGCTTAGCCTGGTCGAGTTCGATGGGGACAAGCTCGCTCAGATCGAGGCCGGGGCGCGCCGGGCCGAGGCAGTGGCCAGGGGGGTCTATCTCGCCCGCGATCTGGTCAACCTGCCGCCTAATGTGGCGACGCCGACCAAACTGGCAGAAGTCGCGCAGCAACTCGCCGCCGACTACGGTTTGGGCCTCACCATCGGTGACCGCGCCTGGGCTGCCGCCGAGCAGATGGGGGCCTTTTTGGCGGTAGCCAAGGGGGCCGGTGAGGAGCCTAAGTTCATTGTGCTCGAGCACAACCCGCACGGCGGGTCCGAGCCGCCGCTAGTAATTGTCGGCAAGGGGATTACCTTCGATACCGGCGGCATCTCGCTCAAGGACTCTGAGGGGATGGCGGAGATGACCTCAGACATGGCCGGGGCAGCGGCAGTGTTGGGCACTATCAAGGCGCTGGGCGAACTAAAGCTGCCGGCGCGAGTAGTGGCTCTGGCTCCTTGCACCGAGAACATGCCTGACGCTCACGCCTATCGCCCGGCAGATGTGATCCGCGCCAAAAACGGCAAGACTGTCGAGATCATCAGCACCGACGCCGAAGGGCGGCTGATCTTGGCCGACGCGCTGGTCTACGCCCAGCGCTATACCCCTAAGGCGGTGATCGATCTAGCCACCTTAACCGGGTCCTGTGTGGTGGCGCTTGGCGAAGGGATCGCTGCCGGGCTGTTTAGCAACGACGAGGCGCTGCAAGCACAGCTCCTAGCTGCCGGCCAGCGGAGCCATGAACGGCTCTGGCCGCTGCCGCTGTGGCCCGAGTACCGCAAGGTCATCGACTCGGAAGTGGCCGATATGAAAAACAGCGGCGGGCGCTACGGTGGAGTAGCGACCTCGGCGGTCTTTTTGCAGGAGTTCGCCGCTTACCCGTGGGCTCACCTGGATATCGCCGGGATGGCGCTGGCCAGCAAGGCCTCGGCCTATACCCCGGTGGGTGGTACCGGCTTCGGCGTCAGGCTGCTGAGCGAGTTGGCGCACGGCTTATCGCGTAGCGAAAGCTTGTGAGGCCCTGATACGGCGGCGCAAAAAGTACCGGGTAGTAGGTAGTAAGCAGTAGGTGGTAGGGAGTGGGTTGTAGGTTGCAGGATTGTCCTACTGGCCACATCCCACACCCCACTTCCCAAATCCCAAATCCCACATCCCACATCCCACTACCTACAACCTGTTAACTCACCTTACGCACGTTGTCATTGCGACCCTGAGGCAAAGCCGAAGGGGAAGCAATCTTTAGATGCGCGTGCTGCACACAAACCGAGATTGCCACGTCGCTCCTTTGTCGCTCCTCGCAATGACAAAAAGGGCCTTCAGCACGGTGCCTGCGTAAGGGGAGCTGTTAATTAAAGGCTTCAGGGCCTAGCCTTAGGGCGGCGCCCTGCGCTTTGCGTTAGACTGCTAGCTACCTTGCTTGCCGCCTTGCGCCCGCTCGCTCTCTCCGTCTACCTGCCGACGCTGGTGCTGTCGGTATGCAGCGGCCTGCTCCTCCCGGTGCTGCCGGTCTACGCCACTACCTTTAGCACTGTCTACACTGTGGTCGGCCTGATTCTGGCCGGCGAGGCGATCGGCATGCTCCTGGGCAACCTCCCCGCCGGAATGCTGCTGCGCTACCTGGGGCGCAAGCAGGCTATGGGCCTCGGTATTGTCCTGGTCGGAGCTTCGACGCTGGCGCTGGTCTGGACGGCCAGCCTGTGGGGGGTGTTGGGGCTGCGCCTGCTGGCGGGGGCCGGGGCGGCCCTCTGGAACCTGTCGCGACACGCCTACCTCACCGAAGCGACGCGCAGCGCCGAGCGAGGGCGGGCGATCGCCCTGTTTGGCGGCGTGCATCGCGTGGGGCTATTCCTCGGTCCGGCCTTGGGCGGAGTAATCGCCACCCGCTGGGGGTTTGAGGGTGCCTTCTTGAGCTACGCGCTCCTGGCCGGCGTGGCGCTCCTGGTGGTGCTGCTCTTTACCGAGGCGGCCCAGGCGCCCGCACCCTCGCTTCATACGCCGCGCAGCCGGTGGTTAAACCTCATTAGCGAACACCGCCGGGCGCTGACCGTGGCGGGTGGCGGGCAGCTGCTGGCGCAGATGATCCGCAGCAGCCGCCAGGTGATTATCCCGCTCTACGGCGCACATATCTTGGGGCTCGAGCTAGCCACCATCGGCCTGATCATGAGCCTCTCAGCGCTAGTCGACATGAGCATGTTCTACCCGGCGGGCCTCTTGATGGACCGCTGGGGGCGCAAGTACGCCATCGTGCCCTGCTTTTTGATCCAGGGGCTGGCGATGGCCTTAGTGCCCATCACTACCAGCGCTCTGACGCTGCTGCTGTGCGCTGCGGTGATCGGCTTCGGCAACGGCCTGGGCTCAGGCACCATGATGACCCTCGGCTCCGATCTGGCCCCCCCTGACAAGATCGGTGAGTTCCTGGGAGTCTGGCGCCTGATCGGCGACGGCGGCGCTACCGGTGCGCCGCTGGCGGTCGGAGCGATAGCCGATGCTCTGAGCCTCCCGGCAGCCGCCCTGGTCATGGCTGGAGTCGGGGTAGCGGCGGCAGCGGTATTTGCCTTTGGCGTGCCGGAGACGCTGCGGCGGGAGCGCCCGGCCTAGGGCAGGGGCTCTGTGACCCTGACTACCCCCGCCCGCTCATGCCGCACCGTGACCGTTACTTCACCTCCAGCGGGCGCGTGAACGACCCATTCCAGCTTGAGCCGGTCTGTAGTGGGGTCAGCCGCGTTCCAGGCGGTCGGCGCCGAGTACTTATAGGCAAAGCCTTCGAGCTGACCGTGCTCGCTGCGTTCTTTACCGAGTTTAAGGGTGGCCCCGGCGGGTAGGCTGAGCTCGGCTACCACCGCCCGGACCTGCTTTTTGTTCAGGGCATGCTTGGTGATATAGGTGGGCAGCCAGCCAGTGTTGTGAACCACCACCTGGAGCCGGTAGTTGTCCTCACCCAGCGGCTCGAGCTGACTGCTGTGCGGCTCGAGCCGGGGCGAGATCAGCGCGTGCCACAAGAGCCACTCAGGGAACTTGGCCAGCTCGGTTTCCAGCAGCGGCAGCGGCGGATTGCTCCAGGCGTAGAGGGCGTCCCACCCGCCTAGTTCGACCTTACCGAGCTGGGGGTGCTCGTACTCGTACCAGTCTACGTACCCCTGGCCCTGCAAGGCCTCATCCGACCACTTTAAGAGCAACTGATCGTCCGTAAAGGGGTGTTCGCGGAACCAGTCGATGAACTTGTAGTCCTTGAGGCCGGCTTGCTGCTGGGGGCTCCAGATCTCCACCGTCCAGGCGAATCTCCCCAGGTGGTCAAAAACCCAATCGTCAAAAGCGCCGGTGATGACCTCCTTGGGATGGTACTTAAAGTCGTGGTAGACGCTTACATTGGGGTAGCCGGTGAGCGCGGTCCCCCGGTCGCCGATCTTCTTGTAAGTCCATAGGTCTTCGGCGGGGAACTCGTCGTCGGGTTTGTGGCTGTAAGGGCGCAGCAGCACCCCGCTGAAGGTGTGGAAAGTGATCGCGCCGGTGATATTGGAGCGGCGGGCGATGAAGTCCACTACGTTGCGCACCTCGGGCTCGGAAGTCGGATACGGCCCTGCCCCCCGCTGCTCACCCTCGAGCCGCCAGTTAGCCGGAAAGTTGCGGTTCAAGTCGAGCCCTTCTTTTTTGGCTTGGACAGTGAGGGTTACGCCATCATAGTTCTCCAAGGTGCCCTCAGGCAACAGGCGGTAGTACGCTCCGCCGGTCTCAGTAGGCTCACGGCGCACCATAAGGCGCGGCTCAACCTCGCTTACCTTCCAGGGGCCGTTGGGATCGGGGATCCGCATGTTCAAGATGCGGCCGTCGCCGTCAATATCCTGTTGCACCAGCCCCTCGATCGGCTCTTCATCGTAAGGGTAGGGGCGCGTCGAGGAGCGGATGATCTTAGGCTTATCGGCCAAGGCCCACTCCGCCCCGTCAGGGTTGACCCGCGGGCAGAGATAAAAGGCACGGGTATCGAGGGCGCGGGTAACGTCCGGGCGCTGGCCGTAGTGCTCAAGTAAGAACTTAACAAAGTACAGGCACGCCGATGAGGGCGAGACCTCGCTGGCATGGAGATTGCCGTCGATCCACAGAGCAGGTTTCTCCTCGGCGGGGCCGGTAGCGGTGTTGGTCACGGTCAGGAGCCAGACCTCGCGACCTTCAAAGCTCCGGCCAAGACTCGATAAGCTAACGAGCCGCGGATGCTCCTCGGCGATGCCCTTGAGGATGCTGCTCAGCGCGTCGTAGCGGTAGTAGGTGTCAAAGCGTGGCGGCATCTTTCTCCCTCCATAGGCTGCGCAGCACCGTCGGCAAGATGCCGCCGTGGCGGTAGTAGTCGATCTCGATGGGGGTATCAAGGCGGCCGATAGCGGTGAAGCTGGTACGGCTGCCGTCCTCGCGCCGCACCGATACCGTAACCTCCTGCTGCGGTGTCAGCGGTTCGGTTAGGTGGATGCTGAACTGCTCGCGGCCGGAGAGCCCCAAGCGCTCGGCGCTGTCGCCGGGTTTGAAGGTCAGCGGCAACACCCCCATGCCGACCAAGTTGCCCCGGTGAATGCGTTCAAACGACTGGGCGATTACCGCCTTGACCCCCAGCAGGTAGGTCCCCTTGGCGGCCCAATCGCGGCTGCTCCCCATGCCGTAGTCGCGGCCCGCAAGGACCAACAGCGGCGTGCCGGCGGCCTGGTAGCGCAGCGAGGCATCATAGATGCTGGTCAGTTCGCCGGTCGGGAAGTGGGTGGTATAGCCGCCTTCGGTGCCGGGGGCCAGCCGGTTTTTGAGGCGGATGTTAGCAAACGTCCCGCGAACCATCACCTGGTCGTTCCCGCGCCGTGCCCCGTAGCTGTTAAAGTCCTGCGGCGCCACCCCCTTGGCGATTAAGTACTGCCCCGCCGGGCTATTTACAGCGATTGAGCCCGCCGGGCTGATGTGGTCGGTCGTCACCGAGTCGCCTACCATCACCAGCACGCGCGCGTTATCAATCGGCTTGATGCCCGCAGGCTCAGGGCTGATGTCGATAAAGAACGGGGGCTCTTGGATATAGGTGCTCTCCGGCTGCCAGTCAAAGAGCTGCCCGCCGCGCACCGGAATCCGGTTCCAGGCTTCGTTGGAGCGCTCGATGCCGTCGTACATTCGCTTAAAGGTCTCGGGATTCATGGCCGCCGCCAGGTGCGCAGTGATGTCGGCATAGCTGGGCCAGATGTCTCTAAGGAAGACCTCCCGGCCCTGGGCGTCGTGCCCAAGGGGTTCGCTCAGCAGGTCGATGTCTACCGTGCCGGCCAGGGCATAGGCCACTACTAGCGGCGGGCTGGCTAAGTAGTTGGCCCTAACATGCGGGTTGATGCGCCCCTCGAAGTTCCGGTTGCCCGACAAGACGCTGGCCACTACCAGCTCGGCCTCGTTAATGGCCGCCACCACCGGCTCGAGCAACGGCCCGGAGTTGCCGATGCAGGTGGTGCAGCCGTAACCGACCACATAAAAACCGACCTGCTCGAGGTAAGGCAGTAGCCCGGTGTCCTTGAGGTACTCAGTGACTACCTTCGAGCCGGGGGCCAGGCTGGTCTTGACCCATGGCTTGGCCTTAAGCCCGCGCTCAGCAGCCTTCTTGGCCACCAAGCCCGCCGCCAGCATCACCGAGGGGTTGCTGGTGTTGGTGCAGCTGGTAATGGAGGCGATCACCACGTCGCCGTGCTTAAGCTCATGGCGCTGCCCGCCAACGGTTAGCGCGGCGGTTCTGGCCAGCTCCTGCTCACTCAGGGCAAAGCCGCGCCGCTCTATCGGCGCACGCACGTCGCGCCTCCAGCTAGCCTTCATGTCAGCGAGCAACACGCGGTCTTGCGGGCGCTTGGGGCCGGCCAGCGACGGCTGCACGGTACTTAGGTCTAGCTCAAGTACCTCTTGAAACTCCGGGTCAGGTGTGTCGTCGGTGCGGAACAGCCCTTGCGCCTGGCAGTAACGCGCTACCAGCTCGACCTCGTCGTCTAAGCGCCCGGTCTGCTGCAAGTAGCGCAGGGTTTCGGCATCGACCGGGAAGAAGCCCATGGTGGCGCCGTACTCCGGGGCCATGTTGGCGATCGTGGCTCGGTCGGCCAGAGTCATGCTGGATAGCCCAGGGCCGAAGAACTCGACGAACTTGTCAACTACCCCTTTCTGGCGCAGTATCTGTGTGACGACCAGCGCCAGATCGGTAGCGGTCGAACCCTCGGGGAGCTGGCCGGTCAGCTTAAAGCCGATCACCTCAGGCGTCAGCAGGTAGTAGGGCTGGCCGAGCATCACCGCCTCGGCCTCGATGCCGCCGACCCCCCAACCGAGCACTCCCAGACCGTTGATCATGGTGGTGTGGCTATCGGTGCCGACTAAGCTGTCGGGGTACACGACTTCCAGCCCGCCGTGGAGCTGGTGCCGTACCACTTTGGCCAGATACTCGAGGTTGACCTGATGGATAATGCCGCTGGCGGGCGGCACCACGTTGAAGTTGCGAAACGCTGCCTGGCCCCAGCGCAAAAACTCGTAACGCTCGCGGTTGCGCTCGAACTCGAGCGCGGCGTTAGTCACTAGCGCCAGCGGGCTGTCGTACTCATCGACCTGCACCGAGTGATCGATGACCAGATCGACCGGGATCAGTGGATTGATCTTGTCGGGATCACCCCCCATCCGCTTCATGGCGCTGCGCAGCGCCGCCAGATCGACTACCGCCGGCACCCCGGTGAAATCTTGCAGTATAACGCGGGCCGGCTTGAAGGGGATCTCGACCTGAGCGGGGCGCTTAGCGTCATAGGCAGCCAGGCGGCGGATATCTTCGCTGCGCACAGCGTAACCGTCTTCATGGCGCAGCAACGCTTCAAGCAGCACCTTGATCGAAAAGGGTAGCCTGTCGATATCGCCTAGCCCATCCTCTTGCAGCCTGCCGAGGCGGTAGTAGGCAACTTGCTGGCTGCCGATCGCTAAGGTAGCTCTGGTCTTAAACGAGTTGAGGCTCACGGGGTCTCCTTTGCTCGAATCACGAAGTCGGGCGAAGCCTTGGAACCAATCAGCCTATTGTAACGGCTTAAACGCCGTCCAGTTGGCCTGGCGCGACAGGATTTCACCATACCCTCACCGCGCCGGGGCTATGATGCAGGTATGAAACAGACCATCCTCTGGTCGCTGGCCGCCTTGCTGCTGTTGGCCGCGTGCGCACCCCGCGCCGCGCCGTTGCAGCTAAATAGCCCTGAGGCGCTCGAGCTCGAGCGGATCGCCACCGCCGCCTGGCACCGCATGCAGCTGGTCTATCTGGAGACCGGCGAGTACACCACCAACGCCCTGGCCGACCTGCGGCTCCCCTCCGGCGTGCGCTGGCTGGTCGAGGAGTTTGGAGCAAGCAGCTACACCATCCGCTTCACTTCCATCCACGTTGCGGGGGTGGCCTGGTTCGTGACGCCGACGGGGGTGGTGGCGCGGCGCGTGAGCTAGTGCTATTGCCCGCTGTTATGCGGAGCTGAGCGCAAGGCCGGATGAGACCGGACGTAAAGGCGTCGCCATCCTGGGCCGCGAGCGGGCCCTGCCGGCAGGGTATGACCGCGCCTACGTCCTCAACTTCGGCGCCATGGCGCCCCGCGTACTCCAAAAGCTCTCCCTCAGACGGCTACCCGGCGCACGGCTCGAGCGCACCCACGGCGTCTTCACCCTAAAAGCGCGCCTGTGGGGCATCCCTATTCGCTTAGCGGGCGCCCTTAACCGCCCTGACCTCACCGACCGCGCCATGTTCGCCATGCGCCGCGATTTCGCTAGCTCGCTCGACCCGAGCGCCTACTACCAGCTCAGCACCTGGAGCCGGGAATGATCAACTGCCTCATCAGGTCTGTGTGGTGGTCAAGCCGTTAATGGTGAAGAGGGTATCGTGACGGCGTATAATGTGAAGGAAGGGGACCGTGTATGACCGCGTTAAGGAGCTACCATGGCGAGAAGGGCAAGATGCTCACTGCCTGGTCTGGCGATCCGACCCAAGAGTACCTGGAGGAACTGACATGCTGATCGCGGACAAGCCGGTACTCGAGGCGCCCCCGCTGGAGAGCGGCGACAGGCTGACGCGCGTGGAGTTCGAGCGGCGCTATGAGACCATGCCGGAGATCAAGAAGGCCGAGCTTATCGAAGGAGTCGTCTACATGCCGTCACCAGCTCGTTTTCGCCAGCACGCCCAACCTCACGCACAGATTATGACGTGGCTCGGCGTCTACGGCGCTGCCACCCCCGGCGTGCAGGTAGGGGACAACGCCACCGTCCGCCTCGACCTCGACAACGAAGCCCAACCCGACGCCCTGTTACGTTTGGCCAGGGGGGGAAAATCACACCTTGGCAACGACGACTATCTCGAGGGCGCCCCCGAACTCATCGCCGAGATCGCCGCGAGCAGCGCCTCGTACGATCTGCACGACAAGCTCAAGGTCTACCGGCGCAACGGCGTGCAGGAGTATCTGGTGTGGCAGAGGTATGAAAAGCGCCTAGACTGGTTTCAGCTACGAGACACCGGCTACCTTTCGTTAGCACCCGACGAGGCGGGGGTCCTTCACAGCCAGGTCTTTCCGGGGTTGCGGTTGGTGGTGGCGGCCCTTCTTGCGGGCAACGTGGCCCAGGTGCTTGCGGTGTTGCAGCAGGGCCTTGACAGCGCTGAACATAAAGCGTTCGTGGACAGGCTGGCTCGAGCAGGGACAGCCTAGCAAGCTCATGCAGACTCACCTCGGCAAAGCCGAACGGGAGTTGGGCTGGCAAGCCAACGTCCCCTTTGAGACTGGGCTCCGCGAGACCGTGCGGTGGTACTTGGCTAACCGCGGCTGGTGGCAGGCGATTCTAAGCGGTGCTTACCGGTTGGAAAGATTGGGTTTCGGATCAAACACTCTCTACCTTGCGCTAAGCCTAAGGCGCGTGAGCTAATCACCGGGTTGCCCCCTGAGCCGGGCTTATACTGCCTGCGGATGTGGCCCTTTAGCTTTAGGAGGTAGCCCATGTACCGTCTGCTCGGCCTGTTAGCCCTTACCTTGATGCTGAGCCCGGCCTTGGCTCAGCCGCTCGCCGCGCTGGCCCCCGCCGACAGCGTTGTGACCGTCAGCGCCAGCAGGCTTCCCGCGGTCCCCGAGACGCTCATGAGCAGTCTGCAAGACCTCGATTGGGAGCGTGCCGGCAACACCTTGCAGCAACTAACCGAAACGCTGGGCGGCAGCGAAATCGGCGAGCTGCTCGGTCCGCTCGCCGCCGGGGGCGGTCCGCTGGACGAGCTGGCAGCGGCCTGCCCGGAACTGCCAACCGCGCTCGACGGCCTCGACCTGCTCGGCGACGAGGCGCTGCTTACCG
>JAGXSO010000057.1 GCA_018333775.1 Truepera sp. | reverse complement strand
CCGCGACGGCGACAGGGCGTGCCGACCCAACAATAACTCGGGTACTATGGGGTGCTGCCGATGATCCGGGGTCTGGTAAGCAGCATGTCCAACGATAAGGTTGCCACCGCTGGCAGCCAAAGGAGACGACTGATGCGCCTCTTGGTACTTTGCACCCACAACTCCGCCCGCAGCCAGATGGCCGAGGGGTGGCTTAAGCACTATGCCAAGGCGCAAGGGCTTGAGGCCGAGGTGTGGTCGGCGGGAACCGAAAAGACCTTCGTCAAGCCCGACGCTATTACCGTTATGCGCGAGGTGGGGCTCGAGCTTAACGGGAACTACTCCAAGACCATAACCGAGCTGCCCGACCCCTGGGAGTTCGACCTGGTGTTAACCGTCTGCGACAGCGCCAAAGAAGCTTGCCCCCTCTACCCGGCCAAGACCGTGCGGCTGCATGTGAGCTTCCCTGACCCCAGCGGCCAGGGGCTTGACGCCTGGCGGGAGGTGCGCGACGCCATCGGCCGGATGAGCCAGGCGCTGGTTCAGTCGCTGGCGCAACAAGGCGCGGCTGACGAGGCCGCCTTGCGCCGGGCAGTTCAGTCGCTGTAGGTAGCGCACACCCACCACCGTGGATAGCGTGCCATTAGCCGCTCGGCCACGGCCTGGGCGTGCGCCGCGCTGTGGGCCAGGCCGAAACAGGTTGCGCCCGAACCGGACATCAGCACACCGTGCAGCCCCTCCGCCCGTAAGGCCGAAAGCACCTCGGCAATGGTGGGATGCGCAGCGACCACCCCGGCCTGCAAGCTGTTCTGATAGCTCGGTTCAGCAGCCAGGCTAGCCAGCAGGTCTGGGATATCGACGGTAGGGGCCAAGGCCCGCACGTTGGCATACGCTTCCTTAGCGCTCACCGCAATGCCGGGGTTAACCAGCACTAGGTGTAGCGTAGGCAGCTCAAGCGGTGTGAGCCGCTCGCCGATCCCTTGCGCCCTGGCTGCCGGCAGATCGGCTACGAAGAAGGGGACATCGGCTCCAAGCTTCGCAGCCAGGCCCATGACATCGATCTCCGCTGGATAGAGTCGGCTTAGCCCGCGCAAGACCGCCGCCGCGTCCGACGAGCCGCCCCCCAACCCCGCCGCGAGGGGGATGCGCTTGATCAGGTGGAGGTGAACGCCTCGCGATTCCCCGATTGCCGTTAGGTACGCCTGCGCCGCGCGATAGGCCAGGTTAGAAGCGTCAGCGGCAAGTTCAGCTCCCACTATAGCGAGTGTTATGCCTTCAGGCCGTGGTGTCAGCGTCAGAGTATCGTGCAGCGCCAGCCGCGCCATCACGCCGTCCAGCTCATGATAGCCATCCGGGCGCGTGGCCACGACGTTGAGCCCTAGGTTGACCTTGGCCTGAGCCTTAAGTTCCATCCCACGCCTCCGCCAGAGCCTGCGCCATCACCAGGTCGTCGGGGGTGGTGATCTTCATCAGCCAGGGGCTCCCCGCTACCAGCGCCACCGGCTGGCCGAGCCAACGTACCAGGCCGGCGTCATCAGTGGCCACCACTCCCGCCGCCAAGGCTTGCCGGTGCGCCTCCAAAATCAGCGTCCGCCGGAAGCCTTGCGGCGTCTGCACCGCCCGCAAGAGCGAGCGATCAAGTGCGCGGCCGCTTGCTGCCTCGATCAGGGTGTCGGCTACCGGCATCACCGCCGAAGCGGCGCCGTAAGCCTCTACCGCACCGATAACCCGCGTAACCACGTCCCGACTCAAAAACGGCCTGGCCGCATCGTGAATCAGCACCAGCTCGGCGTCGGTGGCCATCAGTAGGTTCATGACGCTCTGCTGCCGCGTGGCACCACCCTCGATCAACCGTGCCTGCCCAGCCAGCAGCCTGGTAGCCCTCGGGATCATACTGGCCGACACCGCCACTACCACCTCGGCTACTTGGCCCAAAAACGCTGCTACCGCCCGCTCTAACAAGGTCTTGCCCGCTACCTCAAGCAGCGCCTTGGGGCCCTGGCCCAGGCGCATACCGTCCCCCGCTGCCGGGATCAGGGCTGCAATCATTCGCGCCAGCGCCGTGCCCGCTGGTGCGGCAGACCTAACAGATCGAGGGCTCGAGCCGTGATAGTGCCGACCAGCTCATCTATCCCCTTAGGCTCCAGATAGAAACCCGGCGAGGCCGGCAGGATGGTTGCCCCGGCGTCAAAGGCCTCGAGCATGTTCTTTAGCATTGGCCGGGAGTAGGGCGCCTCGCGCACCACCGCAATCAGTGGCCGCCGCTCCTTGAGCGTCACGTGGGCTGCTCGAGCGAGCAGCGTGTCGGTAATTCCCATCGCCACCTTAGCCAGCGTCCCTGCTGAGCATGGCACAATCACCATCCCGATGGTCAGATACGAGCCCGACGAGATGGCAGCGGTAAAGTCACTGTCCTTGTAGACCACTTCGGCCAAGGCGTGCAGGTCGTGGACAGTTTCATGCAGCTCAGTAGGGATAACCTGCTTGGCGCCGTTGCTGATCACCAGATGCGTCTCAACCGGGAGCGGCCTCAGCGTCTTAAGCAGATCGAGCGCATAGATCATACCGCTGCCGCCGGAGATCCCTACCACCAGGCGGGGTGTCGGGTCGGGTCGTGTCACACCCTTACCATACCGCAGCCGCCAGGCCCGGGAGACCGATTCGGGCGCTCAGTAATCAAGGTAGCGCTGTCGTAGACTATAGCTATGACCTATCAGGAGTTCAGACAGGCCGCTGAGGTGATGCTGGCTGATATCCCCGAGGAGTTCACGCGCGACCTGCAAGGGGTGCATGTGCTTAAAGAGGCCATGCTGGAAGAGGACTTCGACGATGTCTACCGCATGGGCGAATACCTAGACCCCGGCCCGGACTCGCTGCTGGGCCCCGGCAAAGGGCTGGGGCGGCATATCGCCCTCTATTACGGCTCCTTTGTCGCTATCAGCGAGGCTGATCCTGAGTTCGACTGGGAAGAAGAGCTGTGGGAGACCATCACTCACGAACTCCGCCACCACGTCGAGTCGTTAGCCGGAGACATCAGCTTGATCGAAGAGGATGACCTGCAACACGAGACCTTCAAGCAGCGCCGGAACGACTAAACCCCCACGTCAAAGGGCTGATTATTTCAAGGAGGGCTGACCTGCCGACAGGGTGTTTATCTCTAGCTGCCTCACTACCGTGGCCAGGCAGGCGCGGCATGTGCCCAGGATGCGCGCTATCTGTTCCTGGGCATCCTGGAAGCACCAAGCGTTCCAGGCCCGTTGCAGCGCCTCCCACTCACGCACATGAAACGGCAACTCGCTGAGATGGCAAGCCCCCGGATGCCACCGGGGGCAGAGATGAGTAGTGGTTCAGCTAAGCAGCTGCGGCGGTAGGCGCTACCACCTCAGCATCGATGGTAAAGCGCACCTCTTCACCGACTAACAGCGACCCGGCCTCTAAGAGCTGGTTCCAGGTCAGGCCCCAGTCCTTGCGATTGAGCTTACCGCTGACGCTGCCGGCAGCGCGGCGATTTCCCCAGGGATCGGTAAGGGGCTGGCTCGTTTCGAGCTCGAGCGCTACCGGCTTGGCGACGTCGCGGATGGTCAGCTCGCCGTGTACCAGATACTTGTCGCCGCGCAGCTCGATCTTGGTGCTCCTGAAAACTATCTCCGGGTGGGCCTCGGCCTCCAGGAAGTCGGCCGAGCGCAGATGGGCGTCGCGATTGGCATCATGAGTAGTGATGCTGGTGGCGTCGATGACGGCGTGAATAGCGCGAGGGGCACCCTGCTCATCGAGTTCGACGCTGCCGCCTACGGCTTTGAGTGTACCGCGCACGGTGGCAAAGCCCATGTGGCGGACGGCAAACGCAATACTGGTGTGGCTAGGGTCTAGGTTCCAGGTCATTGCAGCTCCTTAAGGGCTAAAGGCTAGTCAAACAGCCCATACCAAAGTATACAATATAGAGCGCTATGAAATGTTAACTGGCATACACTATCGACTTGCTAAATTGCGACCCTGTCCGGTGCTTAAACATAAGTCAGGATACTTGACAAGATAACGCTCAAGTTTTATACTGTAAGCCGTAGGGTAGCACTACCCTAACACTTCTGCTTAAGGGAGGTTTCAGTATGGCACTAGTTCGTGTACAGAGTGGGCGTCCGGTACCGGTGCGGGGCTGGGACCTGGCCAACGCTGGCGTGGGCAGCCTGTTCGGCGAGTTCGACCGCCTGTTCAACGAGATGGCCGCACCGCTGCTTAACGTAGGCTCTACCTTAGGCGCTACCTTCAACGCCTATCCGGCTGACCTGTACGAAACCGGTGAGGCCGTGGTGTTGGAGATGGCGGTCCCGGGCATCAAGGCGGACGACCTCGACATCCGCATCGAGGGTCGGCAGCTCACCATCCGCGGCACCATCCCCAACATCACCGACAATGAGGATCGCCGCTACTGGTTGCAGGGCGTCCCGCGCGGTGAGTTCAGCCGCAGCGTTACCCTGCCGGCGACCGTGGTGATCGACCGGGTAGCGGCTAAGGTCACCGACGGTATGCTGACCCTGACCATGCCCAAGGTGCCGGAGGCGCAAGCCAAGCGTATCGCCATCACTCAGGGCTAAGCAGTGAGTCAACTGCGTGGCGACCGCATCCTTAACTGGCGGTGAAGCGCGTAGCGGCTGGGAGGGTGTGCCTTAATCCCCCCGGCCTGCGGCCTCCCCCCTTATCGAAGGGGGGAATCCCCCCGGGTTGCTGTAATCCCCCCTTAACAAGGGGGGTTGGGGGGATTTCCTGCCGCCTCGTGGCGGGCGTTTTCTCTGGGGATTGCCGATTGAAGCGGCGCGAGTTGTCCCGGCAGGCACCCGGTGGTACCCTCCAGGTATGAGCGCTACTCGCGTTGTCCCTCCTAACTTTATCACCGATATCATTGACGACGACCTGCGGCGTGGCAAAATCAGCCGGGTCGTTACCCGCTTCCCACCCGAGCCGAACGGCTACCTGCACATCGGTCACGCCAAGGCTATCTGCATCGACTTTGGCATCGCGCATGACTATCAGGGGTGCTGCCACCTCCGCTTTGATGACACCAACCCGGTCAAGGAAGAGACCGAGTATGTCGAGTCGATCATGGCCGATATCCGCTGGCTCGGCTTCGACTGGGGCGAGCACCTCTACTATGCTTCGGACTACTTTGAACAGCTCTACCAGTATGCTGTGGGGCTGATAAAGGCAGCCAAGGCTTACGTCTGCGACTTAAGCCCTGACGAGCTCCGGGAGTATCGCGGCACGCTCACCGAGCCGGGCCGGGACAGCCCGTATCGCAACCGCAGTGTGGCCGAGAACCTCGAGCTTTTTGCCCGCATGCGCGCCGGCGAGTTGGCAGCGGGCTCGAGCACGCTCCGCGCTAAGATCGACATGGCTTCGCCCAACATCGTCATGCGCGACCCAGTCTTGTACCGCATCCTCCACGCCGAGCACCACCGCACCGGGAACGCCTGGCACATCTACCCTATGTACGACTTTGCCCACCCACTCTCGGACGCCATCGAGGGGATCACCCACTCGCTCTGCTCGCTGGAATACGAGATCCATCGCCCGCTTTACGACTGGCTGGTGGAGAATGTGCCGCTGCCATCGCGCCCGTACCAGTACGAGTTCGCCCGGCTGAACCTCGACTACACCGTATTGAGCAAGCGCAAGCTGATCCAGTTAGTCAAGGAGGGACATGTCGCCGGCTGGGACGATCCGCGCCTGCCTACGCTGGCCGGGTTGCGGCGGCGTGGCGTGCGGCCCGAGGCGATCCGTGAGTTCTGCGCCCGCATCGGAGTAGCTAAAACCAACAGCCGCGTGGACCACGCGCTCTTTGAACATGTAGTGCGCGACGATCTCAACTGGGAAGCGCCGCGGGTGATGGCGGTGTTGGACCCGCTTAAGGTGGTGCTGACCAACTACCCGGAAGGCCAGTTGTTGCGGCTTGATGCTCCTTACTGGCCGCACGACGTCCCTAAGCAGGGAGGCCGTCCGGTGCCCTTTACGCGCGAGCTGTATATCGAGCGCGACGACTTCATGGAGCACCCGCCCCAGGGCTACAAGCGCCTGGCGCCGGGCCGCGAGGTGCGGTTGCGCCACGCCTATGTCATCCGCTGCGACGAGGTGATCAAGGACCCGGCGGGCCGGGTGATCGAACTGCGCTGCACAGCCGATCTCGACACGCTCGGCCAGAACCCGGAGCGCAAGATCGGCGGGGCCATTCATTGGGTCTCAGCGCGGTACGCTATTCACGCCGAGTTCCGCCTCTATGACCGGCTCTTCACCGTTCCCGACCCGGACGCGGGTGAGGAGCACTTCTTAAACTATCTCAATCCCAACTCGCTGGTGGTCAAGCACGGCTATGTCGAGCCGAGCGTGCGCGACGACCCGCCTGGCTCGAGCTACCAGTTCGAGCGCCAGGGCTATTTTTGCCGCGATCCCCAAGTCGGCGTGCCGGTCTTTAACCGTATCGTGGCCTTGCGCGATAGCTGGACCAAGCTAATGGAAGGAGAGCGCGAGGTGCCGCGCCGCCCTGCGAGCGCGGTAGCGGCCTCTGCCGAGCGCAAGGATAAGTTAGGCAGCCTCGACCCTGAACAGCGGGGCCGCGCCGCGCGGCTGATAACGGCCTATCGTCTAAGCGCCGACGATGCTGCAACGCTGGCAACTGATCCCGCCTTGGCTGCCTTCTTCGCTGAGGCTGTTGCGCACCACGCCAACGCCCAAGGGATCGCTAACTGGCTGCTGAACGAGCTTCGGCGAGAGCACAAGGAGCGACCCCTAACAGGGCTGGCCCTAACGCCGGCCGGCCTGGCCGAGCTGGTGCAGTTGATCGACGAAGGGGTGATTTCCTCGCACAGCGCTAAGGAGGTCTTTGCGGAGCTGGTCACCGGGGGGGGGTCGCCCCGCGCTGTGGTGGAGGCCCGAGGGCTAGCTCAAGTAGCCGATAGGGAGGCTTTGGAGCCGCTGGTGGCCCGGCTGCTTGCCGCGCACCCCGACAAGGTGGCTGGCTACCGGGCGGGGAAGACCGGCTTGATGGGCTTTTTTGTTGGTCAGGTGATGCGCGAGACCCAGGGTCGGGCCAACCCGCAACTGGTGCAAGCGCTCCTTAGTCAGCAACTCAACTAGCGCTGCCGTGGCTGCTCGTCTATCCGCCGTCAACCTTCTGCTGCCGCTTAAGCTTTCTCTCTAAAAACTCGCGGTCTTGCACGTCTTTGGCTCTGAGCGTCTGCTTGAGCCGCAGGAGCAGCTTAGCAGACGGCATCGGGATGGCGACCCCCTGTACCTCGAACAGGACGATCTCTTTGGCGGCTTCCTGATAATCGATGCCGCAAGCCTCTTTCATCAGATCTACGACGAAGGCATCAGCCACGCGGATGACCGCGTATTCCTCTAGGTCACCCACCTCGATCTCTTTGGCCGCCTGGTCGGGCAGGTGGAGCAGCGCGGCCTTGACCCTTTTTTGGTTTTCGAGGCTGGCATCAATAAGCAGATCGATGTCTTCGGTCGCCCTCACCAGGCCGTGCTGGTTCACGGCCATTCCTCCGATGACCACATACTTCGCTTCCAGGCGATTAAGCTCGCGGCAGAGATGGATGAGGTCTTCGGTCGTCGGCGGACGGGACTCTAGCGCGTCCTCATCTCCCATTCCCAGGCTTCTTTCTCCTTGAAGCTGCGAAACTTGTAAACGCCTTTCGGGAAAAAGGGTTTATCGCCGCGCAGGTCGATGACCAGTTTAAAGAGGTTGTTAGCCGCCTCGAGCCCGCCGGAGGATGGTTTTCTGCGTCCCACCACCTTCATCTTGGGCTGCTGGCGCCGTGCGTCCATGCTCATACCATAGCACGCCGCCACCGCCCAGACCGGAGCCCATGTCAGGCGGGTCTGGAGCAGGGCGAAAAACGCCACGCCGAACTGCGCTGCGCTCTGCTAGACTCAGGCCATGGAAGATCTCGATCGGCTCTTGGGCTTTCTCGTTGATAACGTCGATGGCGCCCTGTCGGCGGCGGTCGGCGGGATGGACGGGCTACTGATCGCCCAGTACCCTTCTCAGGGGCACGACCTGTCGATGATGACAGCTGAGAAGACCAAGGTCATAAGCTACGTCCGCCAGAGCTATAACGGCGTCCTGGCGGGGGGCGAGCTCAGCGAGGTGGTGGTGGTAGCCAGCCACCTGATTGGCTACACCCGGCTCCTAAGCGATGAGCTGTTTTGCCTGGTGGTGATGAATCCGTATGGGAATATCGGTAAGGCCAGACTATACAGCGAGCAGGTATCGGTGCGCATCCTAGAGGTCTTAGCTTGAGCTTAGTCAGCGCCTTGCGTCCCTTTCTCGCTCTGGATGGGCTAGTGGCAATAGTGGTGTTTAGCCATGATGGCCTCTTGGTAGAGGCGCTGGGGCCCGGGGTGATTGAGGCCGAGCAAGCAGCAGCGGAGCTGGCCTCAGTGGCTGGGGCTGCGCGGCGTGCCTTTATGGCACTCGGTATGGGGGAGCCGGTGCAGCAGGTAGTCACGCTGGCTAAGCACGAGGCGATGTTGTTTCGCTATGCTGAGTACACCTTGGCGCTAATTTTCCAGCCGCACGGTAATCGGGCGCTAGTGCATCAGATCCTGGACGCCGTCGGGCCACAAGTCCAGCGACTCTTAGGAGGGCGACATGCAGCTCGCTGAGCTACTTAACCAGCTTTTGGAGATCAGGGGGGTGACCAGCGCCGCGGTGGTAAGAGGGGATGGGGAACTGCTAAAGCAAGTGTCGCCACACCGTGATATAGCATTTGTTACCGGCCTGCTGGCCAGCAGCCTGGCCTCGAGCCGGGTTCTGGCGGGCCTGCTTGGCGACGGCGAGATTAGCCAGATCATGCTGGAATACGAAGAGGGCCCGGTGCTGCTGACGCCGCTGCCAACCGATCAGACCCAGGACGAGGGGTACCTGCTGGTAGTGACCCTTGACGCAGTTGGCAATCTGGGCCGGGCACGCTTTCAATTGCGCAAACTTCTGCCCAACATCGTGGCAGCGTTGGCCGCTTGAGGTCTTGGCCAGTAGCTATTTGGCCAGTAGCTATACTGTGCGCGGCCAATGTTGAGCATTTCAGCATGTCGGCAACAAGGTTGTAGGAAGTGGGATGTGGGACAACCTACATACAACCCATCTACTACCCACACCCCACAACCTGCTACTTAGTGAGCTAGTGCGGTAAGCTAGGGCATGAGCGACGAAAAGCGGATTAGAGAGTTCAAGCTCGATCTGGACCGCGAGTCGGCCCATGGCCGCTATGCCAATGTGGCGGTCATTACCCATACCAAAGACGAGTTCATCATCGACTTTGCCTTGGCCTACCCTGGTCAAGCCCCGCTGGTCGGCTCGCGGGTGATCACCAGCCCTCCGCACGCCAAGGCGTTGTTGCGCAGCCTTGAGGACAATCTCCGCAAGTACGAGCAGCGCTTTGGCCTGCTCCCCGAGCCGCCGCGCCGCCCCGGCGAAGACGAGCAAAACTAGCAGCTAACCCCAGCTCATTTCTGAGGGCGTGGCAACTCCTTGCCGCAAACGGTTATGAAGGCTGTTGTGCCAGCTACGAGCCCGCCAAGCGCTCCGGGGTTAAATGAGCTATGCCTGAGAGGGAGCTAGTGATTGTCTACTTTGACTACCTCTGCCCGTTTGCCTGGCGCGCCTCTGAGTTAGCCGAGATGATCACTGGGCCCTTGGGGCTGGTCTTCGAGTGGCGCCATTTCAGCCTCTACCAGAACAACTATTGCGGTGGGGACAGTTGGCAACTGTGGAACGACCGGCTCGATGAGCAGAGCGAAAACGGTAACAAGGGGCTCCTCCCGTTTCTGGCCTCCTGTGCCGCACGCAAGCAAGGAAAGGCGTTGCACAACGCCTTTCGCCACGCCCTGTTGCGAGCGCGGCACCGCGATCATCGTCCCTACGGGCGCGACACAGTGCTGGAGGTGGCCGCGGCGGCCGGGCTCGAGCTGCCGCGGTTCTTGAGCGACCTGGCCGATCCCGAAGCGCGCACCGTGCTGGCACACGAGCACTACCGGGCCAAGGCGCTCGATATCTTCGGCACGCCCACCTTTCAATTTGCCAGCGGCCATATCGCCTACTTTCGCTTTAATCTGCTGCCGCGCAATCCCGAGGAGGGGGTGCGCCTGTTTAGCGACTACCGGCGGTTCCTGGAGAGTTATCCTTACGTGGAGACAGTTAAGCGTCCGCGCGCCCAGGGGAATTGAGCAAGAGCCACAAGCTACGAAACTTCCGCGCACCCAGGGAAATTGAGACGATGTGGGCTTTATCTGGTTGCTACGGCACTTTTCGGGGTAGACTGCAAACGTGCGCCTGGGTCAGAACATCGGTCATGGCTCCCACGTGGGTCGAGTGCGACCCTTCAATGAGGACTACCACCGCGTCTGGCAGTTCCCCATCAGCTCCGGCCCGCTGACCTTGATCGCCGTAGCTGACGGCATGGGGGGTGCAGCCGCCGGCGAGCTGGCCAGTAAGCTGGCCATGGAGGTGCTCGACGAGTCGTTTAACCTCTACGTAGGGGCGCTCGAGCGCGGCGAGCCGATTGTCGGCATCGATAAGTTGACCGAAAAGGCGGTACGCCTGGCTAACCGCCGGGTCTATGCGGCGGCTATCGCCAATTCGGGGAGCCGCGGCATGGGTACTACCCTGACCTGCGTGTCGATTCAGAAGCATCGCGCTTATGTCGGTCATGTAGGCGATTCACGCGCCTACTTGGTGCGCGGGGCACGCATCTACCAGCTCACCAAGGACCATTCTTGGGTTGAGGAGCAGCTGGAGAAGGGCCTGTTAAGCGAAGAGCAGGCCAAGAGCCACGAGTGGCGCAACCTGATTACCAGGGCGCTCGGCACGCGACCCCAGATCTCACCCGATATTGTCGAGATCAACGTACAGCAGGGGGATGTGTTCGTGATTTCGACCGATGGCTTGCACAGCTTAGTCAGCCCAGAAGAGATCATGCAAGAGGTCAAGCGCACCGCTAATCGCCAGTCGGCGGTGGAGTATCTCATCAACCTGGCTAACGAGCGTGGGGGCCCCGACAACATCACGCTGATCATCGCCGAGGTCGGCTGATGTGGTGGGCCTGGCTGATTCTAGCGGTGGCTCTGGCGCTGCTGCTGGCCCGCCTGCCCTGGTGGGTTAGCGGACTGCTGCTTGGCTTAGGATTGGGGCCGGTGGCCTACGTAATGTCGGTAGGTGGCATGGAGCGGGCGATCAGCCCGGCGCTGCTCTACGCTCTGGCCCTGAGCCTGTTGGTGCCTATGGGCCTGGCGCAGCGCCGGCGCGTGGCGCCGGCTAAGCGCCATTTAGCCAAGGCGCGAACCGCCGCTAAGCACAACACCCTACTGGATGTTCACGAAATCCCCGGCTACGACCTGCTGGAGAAGGTCGGCTCGGGTGGCATGGCCAGCGTCTATAAAGCCCGGCGGCGCAGCGACGGGCAGGTGGTGGCGCTGAAGATCCCTATGGAGCAGTATGTGGCCGATGCCAAGTTCATCCGCCGTTTCCACCGTGAGGCGGAGGTAGCACAGCGCCTGGACCATGTCAATATCGTCCATACCTATGAGCACGGCAGCTTAGGGATCAAGCACTACATGGTGATGGAGTTTGTCGATGGGCGGAGCTTAGAGAGCTTCATTGAGGCTAATGAGCTCGAGCTCGGCCTCAGCATCGAGATCATGAAGTTGGTGGTCGGTGCGCTGATCCATATCCATTCGGTAGGGATTATCCACCGCGACATTAAGCCGGCTAACATCATGATTCTGCGCGGCGCAGTTAGGCCCGGCGAGCCGCTGCCGCACGATGCCGTCAAGCTGATGGACTTCGGGATCGCCGGCGGGAAGGTGCTGACCCGCCTGACCATGACCGGAGCACGCGTCGGGACGCCGGTCTATATGTCGCCGGAGCAGGCTCGCGGGTTAAAGATCGATCACCGGAGCGACATCTACAGCCTCGGCCTGGTCTTCTATGAGATGCTCACCGGTCAGACGGCTTTTAAGGGTGGGTACGAGGCCATCGTCCACCAGCAGATCTTCCAGACCCCGCCGCCGCCCCGGCAACTCAACCTGGCTATTCCCAAAGCCATCGATGAGCTGGTGATGCGGATGATCGCTAAGGATCCCGATGAGCGGCCGCGGCTCGAGCAGGTGCTAGAGGTGCTCAGTCAAGGGGAAGCGCACGATACTGGAGAGTCGGAGCTACCGAGCCGCATTGTGCTCACGGTAGACTCCCGGCAGGGGATCAGGATTTTGGATGTCAAAGGTCGGCTCCATAGCTCGCTGGGCGACATCGGTATGGGTGACGGACATTTCCCGGCACCGCCGACCTCGCTAGCGGTAGACCTAAGCGGCAACCTCTACGCCACCGTGTTTGAATATCGCGCCGATGCCGCCGATCGCCACATGATCTATAAGCTTGACCCCCAGGGCAAGGTCTGCACGACTTTCGGCGGCTACGGGGTGAAGCCCGGCGAGTTTCTCTACCCCGTCTCGATCGCTGTAGGACCGGATGGTCGCATCTTCGTCCTCGACTCCGAAAGCCACTTAGTGCAGATCTTTGACGCCACCGGCGAGTACCGTGCCAGCTTCGGTGGGCGCGGCCAAGGGCGCGGCCTATTTAACGATCCGCGCACCTTAACCATCGGCCAAGATGGCGCCATCTACGTGCTTGACTACGGCAACCGGCAGGTACAGCGCTTCGATGCGCAAGGTCGCTACCAGACCCGCTGGGCCTTCAAGCTGGGCCCTGACCAGGAAGGAGTCCGGCTGCTCGATGGGTTTGCCGTCGATGATGGCGGCAACCTCTATATCAGTGATGCTACCAGCGGCAAGATCCGTAAGATCACCGCCAAAGGTAAGGTCAGCCTCTCCTATACGGTTGAGGCTTTGCAGGGTGAAAATACCGAGAGCCTGCTCGACATCGGCCTTGATGACCAGGGGATGCTCTATGCAGCCCGGCGCAGCGGGCACCTGATCCGCAAGTACGACCCCTCCGGCCGGCTTGTCGCCACATTGGAGACCTACGCGCCGGTGGTGCAGATGCTGATCGACATCAGGCGGCCTAGTCGCCGACAGGCTGAGGACAGCCCCTGGCTGGACTAACGCAGCACCCCGCCAATCCGGCGCACCCACCGTCCGAAGATGGCGTCATCCATAATAGGCCGGGTGGTGGGGAGGACGGGATAGAATACGGAAGGAGGTAGCCAGTGGCAGAAGGCATCACAATGCAGCTTCGGGAAATCGCCGCTTATCGCGGTGAGGCTCTTGATGCCTTACAGCTACGCGAACTTACCAAAAAGGCGGCGCGGCTGACTACGGTGGTCAGAAACAACTGGCCGACATTAACTGACGATGAAAAGCAGACGCTTCGAGCATTTGCTTATCTCATCATCGAGCCGCCACGTGACATGCAACGAAAGTTATTAGAGGGCCTTGGCTATGCCATGTTGTTTCTGGATGATAGCCAAGCGCTTCGCGGCTATGCGGCTTCGTTGGCGCAACTGGTTGAGGAGATTCTTGACCAGTTGGAGCGCGAAAGCCCAGTGCTGCAAAAAGCCGTTGCTGATGCGCTAGAAGAAGTTTTCGCCAACCCAACCGCTGGTGAGTCGATACCACCGGGGGAAGAGCTTGACTACCTCCAGTCGATATCAAATAAGGCTTTTCGAAGGATTTAAGCGCAGTTACAAGGCGTTGATCGAAAGCCACTACGCTGAAGGCGATGCCGCCGTAGCGGAGCTTGATTCCATGATGGCAGGACTCTTCGAGGAGTTGCGCATACAACCCCACCACCCCACCGCGCGCTTCGAACCGTGGCCGGGGAAGTCGCACATTTCAGGCTGGCAGTTCTTCAAAATCCGTTTCGCTTTACCCGGGCTTACCGGCGCCGCCAATACCGGGCGGCTCATGTACCTCGTAAATCGTGATGCAATGGAGATATACCCGCTCATCGTTTATACCCACAAGCAATACGAGACTCGCCCACCCGAAAAGCAGTTGATGAGGATCATCAAAGACTTAGCCAAACTTCTTAGAAACCATTAGCGACCAAAGCGTGGCAAGGGCGAGGGGAGCATCTTTCTACAAGCGGTGCGGTGCGGTGCGCCGTAGCGACGGCAGCTGCTTGATGATTACTACCGCAGTGATAAGGCTGGTGCTGAGGACGGCGGTGAGGGTTGTCTCTGGAGTAGCGCCGGTGGAAGACACCGCCCAGATCAGTAGCGGATAGAGCAGCGCGGTGATAACGGTGGCCAGGCTGCTACGGCGAAGCAGCAAGAGCAGAGCGGTACCCAGAACTAGCGCGGCTAGGCCGCCCAGCGGCATTAGTATTAGCGCTACGCCGAAGGCTGTAGCTAGCGCCTTGCCGCCTCGAAAACCGACGAAGACCGACCAAGCGTGACCCGCCACCGCCCCCACCCCGGCAGCGTAGCTGGCGGCAAGGGACCAGGGTGAGTCGGCGGTCAACAGTGCCGCCAGGTAAGTGGCTAGCGCCCCCTTGCCGATATCCACCGCGAGGACCAGCAGCCCCCAGCCGACTCCCAGGTGGCGGGCAGTGTTTATGGCGCCCATGTTTCCTGAACCGACCTCGAAGATCTGTCGGCCCTGCCAGCGCGCCACGATAGCCGCGCTCGGTATGGCGCCGAGCAGGTAACCTAGCAGCAGGCTCAGGAGGAGGGTGGCCATGAGGTTACTGCGCCCAGGTGACCCAGACTGTTTAGCGAGCCGACATGAAAGGCCAAGTATCGCGATAGCAAGGCCCAGTGGGTAGGGCGCTCTAAGAGTGGCTCACTAAGCGTCTCGCGCACAGCTTTAGTAAGCATGGCCAGCAGTTCGGCCTTAGCCGCCTCAGCGATGGGCAACCCGCTGGCGCAGCGATCACAGGTCAGGCCGCCTGCCGCAATGTCAAACCGCCTGCAGGGCCCCCCCCCACAGCGGGCGCAGCGCGTTAGGCGCGGCGCCAAACCGGCCTGCTGCACCAGCCGCCAACTAATGACCAGAGCTACTGCCTCAGGGTCGTGATGCTGCACTAGGCCGCGTAACCCGCTAACCAGGTAAGCGTAGAGGCGCTCACCGGCCTGATCGACCGCCAACTGCTCGGCTAGCTCGGCCAACAGGTGGGCATAGGGGTAGAGCGCTGGCTGGCTCAGTGCAGGCAAGGCCCCGCTCAGCTCGACCTGAGTGATGAGCAGCAGATCATCGTCGCGTTTGCGATAGCCCTGCACGCTCACCTCATGAAAGAGGCTCAGCCGCGCCAGATTACCGCCCAAGAGCTTTCCCTTGCGAGCCACGCCGCGCCACTTGCCGCTGAGGCCCAGTACTGTGACCACCACGTCACCGCTCGGCAGCTCGCTGCGGCGGACGACAATCCCCTCGCGGAGGTGATAGCGCGGAGCCACGCTAATATACTAGCCTTAATAGCCTACCGGCCTGGCAGTGAGTAACGCATAGGGCAAGCCGTAGAGCAGTCTCTCGTTGAGAGCGGGGGCATGTCACAATAGCCTTAATGATGAACGCCAAAAT
>JAGXSO010000056.1 GCA_018333775.1 Truepera sp. | reverse complement strand
CGCCGCTAGCAGCCTGGTAGTGCCCCTGGCTGAGCACGACAAGGTACACGGCGCCCTAGTCTTGCATCGGCACGGCAGCACCCCGCTTTCTGATGACGAGCTTAAGCACGCCAGCCAGTGGGGACGGCTCATCGGCCATACCCTCGGCCCGCTCGCCGAGGCCCAACTGGCCCGCCGCAGCCTGGTCGAATTCACCCGCGCCTTTGTACAGGCTAGCGAGGCGCAAGAGTTCAGCCAACTCGGTCACGCCGAGCGGGTCACAGCATATGCTCTGGCCCTGGGCCGCGCCCTGGGGCTAAACCGCAACCAGCTCAGCGATCTGTACTTCGCCGCCATGCTGCACGACATCGGTAAGCTCGGCAACGCCAATCCGGCGCTGGAAAATTCCGAGCATCCCGCACGCGGCGCCAACTTAGTCGCCTCCTCGCCGCTGCTGGCTCGAGCCGCTGAGGGGATCAAGAGCCACCACGAGCGCTGGGACGGCACCGGTTTCCCCCAGGGGTTGCGCGGCGAGGCGATCCCGCTGCTAAGCAGGATCGTTGCGGTGGCCGACACCTTCGACCTGCTCTCGTCTGAGCGCGGCCAGGCGCTGCCGCTGCGCGAGGTCGAAAAGGCGCTCGACCAACGCGCCGGCTATGAGCTCGAGCCGACCATCGTCACGCTGCTAATCAACCTGCTGCGCAAAGGGAGGTCGACCTCCGAACTGGCCCGGCTCGCCCCTGGCGACCTGCCTTTTTAGGATCAGCAGCAAAAGCGCTACCACGCTGCATGCTAAGCTCAGAGCATGTCGGTTGAGGTCTGTAGTTATCGTCTAGTTTTGCGCGGCAAGCCGGTAGGTACGCACACCTTACGCACCCACCGGGTCGGCAAGGTGGTAGAGCTAGAGGCCAAGCTGATGCTGCAAGGCGGCCTGGGTCAACAGGTAGTAACGCAGCTGAGCCGCGTGCATGCCGAGAGCCATCATAGCTTGAGCTTTGTCGAGCTGCTGCAAGACCGCGGTGAAAGGCGCCAGTTTGACCTCGCCTTCGACGCTGAGCGGGGACTAGTGCGGGCCGGTAAAGGCAAGGATAGTGCCGAGGTCCCTTATCTCCGCCCCTATGAGGATCCGCTCGGCCTGCTCCATCATCTGCGCCAGCTTCCGGCTACTGTCCGCCATCTGCGCGTACCCATGCTCGGCAAGGATGTGGTCGTCGAGCGGCTCCCCGATACGGTCATTGAGCACCCCCTCGGCCTGCGCACCGCCCGCGTCTACCTGCTGCTACCGGGAGGGAGCTACGTCTACGTGGACGATGAACCACCGCACATTATCCTTAAGCTCACGCAACGGCTCGAAGGGCAGCTGCTCGACGCCTTGCTGGTGCGCGTGGCCCAGGAGATGCCGGTCGTCCAGCCTGACCCTGAGGTGGAAAGGCGCAGCCGCCGGGGCCGGCCCAAGCGGCGGCGGCGGGGCCGGCGGCGCCACGCCTGAACCACTGTGGCTCCGCAGTATTCCGAAGCGCTGGCCTGGCTCTACCGCGCCACTCGCAACGGCCAGCCCCGCGATCCGGCGCGGATGACGCGCCTGATCGCCGCACTGGGGCTCACTCCGCCTCCCCAAAGCGTGCAGGTGGTCGGCACTAGCGGCAAGGGCACGGTCGCCGCTATGCTGGCCGCCACCCTCCAGGCCGGCGGCTGGCGGGTGGGCCGGTTTTTGTCGCCGCATGTCGAGGAGTTCACTGAGCGCATCGCCGTTAACGGGCGCGCGATCCCCCCCGAAGCAGTGACGGCCTTCGTGAGCCACCTGCAAGCGCAGCCGCCGAGCGCCGCCTTTTTTGAACTGACCCTGGCCTTGGCGCTTACGCACTTTGCCCAGCAGGCTATCGACATCGCGGTCATCGAGGCCGGCGTAGGCGCCCGTTCCGACGCCACCATCGTGCTTAGGCCGGTCGCCTGCACCGTGATTACCACCATCGGCCACGACCATCTGGAGGTCATCGGCCCTACCCTGCGCGACGTCGCCTGGGACAAGGCCGCGGCCATCCGGCCCGGTGTGCCGGTAGTGACCGGGGCCACCGGCGTAGGGCTCGAGGTGATGCTGGCAGCGGCTCAGACCCACGGTAGCCCCCTCTACCGCCTCGATCCGGACGATCCGCTCTTTGCCCTCCCCAGCAAGCTCCCTCCGAGCGACCAGATCCGCGAGCAGAATCAGCGGCTGGCAGCAGCTGCCAGCCGCCTGCTGGGGATAACCAGCGATACCGTGTTAGCTACCGGCCTGGCGCTGCCGCCGCTACCGGCCCGCCGCGAACTGTTTAGGGTTCAGGGGCGCACGGTGCTGCTCGATGGCGCCCATAACCCCACTGCCGCCCAGGCCCTGCGCGCTACGCTTGAAAGGCCCTACCTGCTGCTCTTTGGCGCCCTTCCACGCAAGGATGGTGAGGCCACCCTCGCGGTGCTCGAGCCCTTTGCCCTGGCCACCTTCATCACCGATGTTGACGGACAGGCCAGCGCGCTCAGCCGCCTGCCGTCACGCACCTTTATCGCTGACCCGCTGGCCGCCTTAAGCCAGGCGCTAGCCCACTGCCCCGAAGACGCGGTACTGGTCGTGACCGGCTCGCTCTACTTGGCCGGACAACTCCGACCCTGGCTGCGGTCTGCTGACGCGGGGGAGATCCGCGTTTAGTGCGCGGTAGACGAGGCGGCGCTATGTCGTGCCCTGCATGAAGGCCGGCTGTTGGGGGCAGGTTTGGACGTCTTTGAGCAGGAACCGCAGCTGACTCCCGGCCTGACTGAGCTGCCCAACGTGGTGCTGGCCCATCATCTAGGCTCCGCTACCATCAGCGCCCGCAACCGCATGGCCCGGCTTTGCGCCGAGGCGGTGATCACGGTGCTGAGGGGCTCCCGCCCCAAGACGCCGGTCAATCCGGAGGTCTACGGCTAACCCGGAGACGTGCCACATAAGGCGCTGTCGAGGCGCTGGAAGTCAAGGAGGGGGCGGGTGCCATCGCACATCAATCCACAGCCGCCGCGCCCGCACCAGCACAGCCCTGTTAAGGTTGAGTGCGGCTGCAGTCGCCCTGCCAGTAGCGGTTTGTCCGACGATAAGCGCCCCCTCGTCTTGCCACTTGAAATGGTCGTGCCACCGCTGCCAGTTCGGATGATAAAGCGGCACCAGATCGTTTGTGTCCGGATCCGTCTCAGCAATGCGCTGACCCTTAGCCAGATTGCAGTCCCAACAGGCGAGGCAGAGGTTGGGTGGCTCGTCATTACCACCAAAGACCTCCGGGATGATGTGATCAACGGTAAAGCATATACCTAGTACGGCCTCTTGGCTTTGGCAGTAGGCACAGCGGAACGCAAAGCGAGCCGCCACCTGACGGCGCAAGGCCAGGGGCAACTTCGCCTTGGACACTACAGCTCGCTACAGCTGACTGCGCAAGCTCTCGATGTCATGGCCACGGCGTTTTAGCAGCGCTGCAGCCTCGGCTCTTAGCAGCATCATGCGCTGAGCATAGTGCTGAAGGCGCTTAACTTCCTCAAGTTCATCTGGGGTAAGCCCTTCAGCCTGCTGTCGGTCGATAAGCGCTTGCATGCGC
>JAGXSO010000055.1 GCA_018333775.1 Truepera sp. | reverse complement strand
GGAGCCGCTCTACCGGCAGTTGGCCGGCTTCATCGGCGGGGCGCTGCAAGGCGACTTGGGGCAGAGCCTGCGCTTCAGGCAAGATAACCTCGAGCTGATCTGGCAGCGCCTTCCTGCTACGGTCGAACTGGCCCTGGCCGCGCTGCTCTTTGCCGTGCTGGTAGCGGTGCCGCTGGGCGTGCTGGGCGGGATGAACCCCGGCTCGCTCGCCGACCGCATGGCGCGGGGGGTAGGGCTGTTGGGACAGACCGTTCCCAGCTTCTGGCTGGGGATGCTGCTGATCCTCCTGTTTGCCGTCGAGCTGCGCTGGCTCCCCTCGTTTGGCCGCGACTCGCTGGCTTCGCTAGTGCTGCCCGCAATCGCGCTCGGCTTCTCGGGCATGGGACAGCTAGTGAGGCTGACGCGCTCGGTGGTGCTGGAGGTGCGCAGCTCCGACTTCATCCGCACGGCGTACTCGAAGGGGCTTAGGGCCTCGCACGTCTCATTTCGCCACGTCCTGCCCAATGTCGCTATTCCCATTATCAGCGTGCTCGGCATCCAGTTCACCTACCTGTTGGGTGGCTCGATCTATATCGAGGTGGTCTTTGCCTGGCCGGGTCTGGGGACGCTGCTTGAGGGTGCCATTCGCGACAGCGACTTTCCGCTGGTGCAAGCTATGACCATTTTTATCGCGTTTATCGCTATCAGCATCCATTATCTAACCGACCTGTGCTACAGCCTCATCGATCCGCGGATAAGGACCGGCTAATGGTTGGCGATCGCTCTCGCTTGGCTCGAGCCAAAGCCTTGGCGCACCAGCCGGTCAGCACGGGGCTGGGTAGCCCCAGACCGCTTCTTCGGCGCTTAAAGGGGAACTTAGGCGGGATGCTCGGCGCCGCGCTGGTGCTGGTTGTTGCTCTGAGCGCGGTCTTTGCCTCCTATCTCACCCCTTACGGGCCGACCGGGGGTGACTTGATGAGCGCCCGTATCCCGCCGCTGTGGGTTGAGGGTGGGAGCAACGCCCACCTCTTGGGAACCGATCAGCTTGGGCAAGACCTCTTAACCCGCATCGTTTACGGCGCCCGCGTATCGCTCCTGGTCAGCTTTCTGGGAGTGCTGCTGGCCCTGACTATCGGCGTTACCCTGGGCCTTATCGCCGGCTATTTTGGCGGCTGGTGGGATACTGTTATCAGCGGGTATACCAACCTCTTGCTATCGATCCCTTACCTGGTGCTGGTCATCGTCGTCGCCACCATCTTGGGGCCTAGCCTGACCAATGTGATCTTGCTCTTTGGTGTAACCTGCTCGCCGGTGTTTATCCGCTTCACCCGCGGCGAGGTGCTGCGCCTCAAGGAGCAAGCTTTTATCGAGGCGGCGCGCGGACTCGGGGCGGGGACCTGGCGGATCATTCCCAGACACCTGCTGCCCAACTTGATAGGGCCGCTAATAACGCTCGCGACCTTCGAGATGTCGGCGATGATCTTCTATGAGGCAGGTTTGGGCTTTTTGGGGCTTAGCGTGCCGCCCGAGGTGCCTAGTTGGGGGAATATGCTGGCGCTGGGGCGGCAGCACCTGCTCACTCAGCCGTGGCTGGCGATCTACCCAGGGCTGGCTATCGCCATCACTGCCTTGGGTATCAACCTGCTGGGCGATTGGCTACGCGACACCCTGGATCCGCAGGCGAGGGGGCGCTAGTGTGCTGAGGTTAGCCGAGGTCGAGGCGGTGCTCTTCGATCTGGACGGTACGCTGGTCGACACCGAGCCCTTGTGGTTCAAGGCCGAGCAGGCGGTTGCGGCCCACTTCGGCACGGTGCTGCCTGAGATGGCACTGGCTGAGCTTCGCGGGCTCGACACGGCGGCGCTGCTGGCGTTGCTGCGTGAGCGTTACGGGCTGCAAGCGAAGGGGGCCGACTTTCTGAGGGCGCTCGAGCCAGCGGTTTTATCCCGCCTCGATAAGGCACCCGCACGTCCTGGGGCCAAAGAGCTAGTCGAGCAGGTAGCGGCACTAGGGAAGGCTCGAGCCATTGTCTCTAACTCGCCCGCTAAGGTAGTGGCAGCCACCTTGCGCCCTCACTCCTGGGCCGCGCTCATACCCCGGCGCTTTTCGGTCGATGAAGTGCAAGCCGGCAAGCCCGCACCCGACCTCTATCACCATGCGGCTGCCGCACTCGGTGTCGCGGCTGAGCGCTGCGTAGCCTTCGAGGACAGCATCGCCGGCGTCACTGCGGCGGTAAGCGCCGGGATGAGCTGTGTCGCTATCACCTTTGGGGAGCCCGAGGCGGCTTTTGCCGCACTGACACCCTGGCGAGTCGCCTCGCTGCACGAGGCCGGCCGGCTACTTATAACCGAGTCTTAGTTCACGCTGCGAACGGCTTTGTCGAGGGTCGGCAAACCGGCCTTGAGGAGCTGCGGCATGGTGAGTCGTGTGCTCCGACGCTACGGTGGGCGTGGTAGACTGCGGGTGCCTAACGCCAAGGGGGGTAACAAGGGAGCGAGATGAAACTGACATTCCTGGGGCATTCGGGCTTGTTATTAGACATCGGTCAGCAAGTAGCGATCGACCCGTTTCTGACGGGCAATCCGGTCGCCACACAGCGGGCCGAGGAGCTGTCGCCAGCTTATATTCTGCTCACCCACGCTCACGGTGACCACTACGGCGATACCGAAAGCATCGCCAAACGCACGGGAGCAACTGTCGTCGCCAGCTTCGAGGTGGTGTCGTACCTGGGCCGGCAGGGGATCTCGGGGCACGCCATGAATATCGGTGGGAGCTTTACTTTCCCCTTCGGCAAGGTGACCTACACCCCGGCCTGGCACTCTAACTCGCTGCCGGACGGCTCCTACGCCGGTATGCCGAGCGGCGTGGTGCTGGAGGCGGAGGGGAAGCGGCTCTATCACGCCGGCGATACCGCCCTTTTTGGCGATATGGCGCTGATCGGCAAAAAAGCCCTCGATGTGGCGCTCTTGCCCATTGGCGACAACTACACTATGGGCCCTGAGGATGCCCTGGAGGCGGTTAGGCTGCTTAGGCCCAAGGTGGTGATCCCCATCCATTACAACACCTTCGAGCTGATCAGGCAGGATGCGCAGGCGTTTAAGGCAGCGGTTGAAGCACAGACTGACAGCCGGGTAGTGGTGCTAAAACCAGGTGAGTATTTTACCTTCTGACTGCCACTCCACCGCTTATACTGACATGGGCGTAATCGCCACGTGTTTATGACGCCGACCTTTGTCCCCCCTCGCTATGAAACCGTCCGCCTGCTCGGTTCGGGACAGACTTCGTCGGTCTATCTGGCGCGGCACGACCAGCGTGGGGTGGTGGCGCTCAAGCTGCCGCGCCCGGAGCTTAATCACCGGCCGGTGCTGCGGCGGATGTTCGAGAGCGAGGTACAGATCACCTTAAACCTCAGCCACCCGAATATCGTGGCCGCTCATGACGGCCACCCCACCGGCGAACGCGCCTTTTTGGTGCTGGAGTACTGCGCCGGCGGCACCCTGGACCAACTGCTGCTCGAGCAGGGGCAGCTCCCGCTTAAGCGCTGCTATGAGCTGATTCTGGACGTGAGCCGCGGACTTGCCTACAGCCATAGCCGCGGCGTGCTGCACCGCGATGTTAAGCCCGCCAACGTCTTCTTGACCGACGGCGGTGTGGCCAAGCTGGGCGATTTTGGGACCGGTATCTATCTTTCGGACCGCACCGTCGAGCGGGTCGGCACGGCCTTCTATATGGCACCGGAGGTCTTCCAGGGGAGCCCCGCTAGCATCCAGAGCGATATCTATAGTTTAGGCATCCTGGCCTATGAGGTTCTTACCGGTACCCGCCCCTTCCTGGGCGACAGCTACGACACGCTGATGATGGCGCATCTCAGCGGCTTACCGAAGAACCCTCGCCACTATCGCCCGGAGCTCGAGCGCCGTGTTGCGGCGGTAGTAGCCAAGGCGATGTCACGCGACGCCACCAAGCGCTACGCCACCGTGCGCGAGCTTATCGAGGCGTTTACCGCTGCGGCGGGTATCGATCCTGCGCCTAGCAGCTCGCCCACGCCGACTGTCGAGGCGACCAAGCAAACGCAGGTAGGCCGTAGCAGCCGCACCCACAACGGTGCCAAACAGGGCCCGGTAGAGGGCAAGAGGCCTTGGCGGGGGCTATTCGGTTGGCTGCGACGCCCACGCTAGCACACCGCCGGTCTCGCTTAAATCTGTTACGCTGAAAGCCGATTGACTTACTCGACTTTTCGAGTAAGATCGGCTATACTTAAATCGGAACGAGTCTTGTTTAATCTAACCAGACTCGACATCCTTAGAACAATGAGGTGGCTATGTCCGAGCTAGTCATTCGCAATCTGCACGCCAACGCTAACGGTGAACCGATCCTGCGCGGCGTCGATCTTGTCGTGCCCAAGGGGCAGGTCCACGCCCTGATGGGGCCCAACGGCTCAGGGAAGTCCACGCTGGCCAAGATCATCGCGGGCGACCCGAGCTACACCGTAACCGAGGGCGAAGTGTTGCTCGATGGGGTCAATGTGCTTGAGATGGGACCGGACGAGCGGGCTCGAGCCGGCCTCTATCTGGCCTTCCAGTACCCGGTCGAAGTGCCGGGCGTGTCGATCGCTAACTTTTTGCGCTTAGCAGTCAACGCCCGCCGCCCAGAAGGGGACGAGATCAGTGTGCTGGAGCTTTACCGTAAGATCCAGCAGGCGGTCAGAGCGCTCAATTGGGACGAGTCGATCATCGAGCGCAACCTGCACGAAGGCTTCTCGGGCGGCGAGAAGAAGCGCTCTGAAATCCTACAACTGCTGGTCTTGGAACCACGCTACGCCATCCTCGACGAGACCGATTCCGGCCTTGATATCGACGCGCTGAAGACCGTAGCGGCTGGCGTCAATGCCGCGCGGGGGCCCAACTTTGGCGCGCTGGTCATCACCCACTACCAGCGCCTGCTCAATTACATCATCCCTGACCGCGTCCATGTGATGGTCGATGGCCGGGTTATCACCGAAGGCTCTAAGGAACTAGCTGTTGAACTTGATCAGAAGGGTTACGACTGGGTCCGCGAGCAGGTTGCGGCCTAGGAAGGAGCAGATATGTCCGACACGCCTCAGCTCGACAACATGCAGCATACCAGGCAGTATCAGTTCAAGCTGACTGAGGACTATGCCTTTAAGTCTGAAAAGGGCCTAAATCGGCGCATAGTTGAGCAGATCAGCTATTTCAAGGGCGAACCGGAATGGATGCTCAAGTTCCGCCTCAAGGCCCTTGAGATCGCCGAGAAGAAAGGTCGCCCCAAGTGGGGGCCGGACCTGAGCAGCCTCAACTTCGACGAGATCTACTTCTACATCCGCCCGCAAGACCGGCAGGGCACCACCAACAACTGGGAGGATATCCCCGCCGAGGTGCGCGAGACCTACCGCAGGCTGGGCATCCCTGAGGCCGAGCAGAAGATCTTGGCCGGGGTAGGGGCCCAGTACGAATCGGAGATGGTCTATCACTCGCTCAAGGAGGAGTGGGAGCGTCAGGGCGTGATCTTTCTCGACTCTGACAGCGGCCTGCGCGAGCACCCTGAGCTGTTTAGGGAGTACTTCGCCACGGTGGTGCCGCCTGAGGACAACTACTTTGCCGCGGTCAATTCAGCGGTCTGGTCGGGCGGATCGTTCGTTTACGTGCCGCCCGGCGTTGAGATCGATGTGCCGCTGCAAGCCTACTTCCTCCTGAACGCGCAGAGTATCGGCCAGTTCGAGCGGACGCTGATCATCGGCGACGTGGGCTCGAAGTTCCACTACATCGAAGGCTGCACCGCGCCGTCCTACAACACCGACAGCTTCCACTCCGGCGTGATCGAGATTATCTGCAAGGAGCGCAGCCAGGTGCGCTACACCACCATCCAAAACTGGTCGCACAACGTCTATAACCTGGTCACTCAGCGCGCCCTAGTCTATAAAGACGCCAGCATGGGTTGGCTGGACGGCAATCTGGGGAGCAAGATCACGATGAAGTACCCCAGCACCTATCTGCTTGAGGAAGGCGCCCGCGGTGAGGTACTCTCGATCGCCTTTGCCACCGACGGCCAGCACCAGGACGCCGGCGCCAAGGTCATTCATGTTGCTCCCAACACCAGCTCGCAGATTGTCTCTAAGTCGATCTCCAAGGGCACCGGGCGCAGCAGCTACCGCGGTTTGGTCAAGATCTATGAAGGGGCCACCAATGCCAGAGCCAACGTCGAGTGCGATGCGCTGCTACTCGATGACCAGGCCCGCACCGACACCTACCCCTACATCGAGATCGACGAAAAGACCGCCCATGTCGGCCATGAGGCCACCGTTAGCAAGCTAAACGACGAGCAGATCTTTTACCTCATGAGCCGCGGCCTGCCCGAAGACGAAGCGGCGGCCTTGATCGTGCGCGGCTTTTTAGAGCCGATCGCCAAGGAGCTGCCGCTCGAGTACGCCGTTGAGCTTAACCGACTTATCGAACTAGAGATGGAAGGAAGCGTGGGGTAGGGGCGAGGACGGTTTCGAGAGGAGAAGCTAAAGTGGCAGATACCCACAAGGATATGCATCAATACCTCACCGACGCCAGTGGTAAGCGCACTCACATCGTTTTGAGCCTCGAGGAGTATGAGGCGCTGCTTGAGGACCGCTGGCACCGGGAAGTGCTTGCCGAGCGACGTGGTGGTGAAACGCTCTCGTTCGATGAGATGAAAGAGCGTCGCGGTCTTGGCTGATGGCTTATACGCTGAGTTTTGAGAAGCGCGTGGAGAAGGATTTGGCAGCGCTGGACCCGGAGGCAGAAAAGCGCATCTGGGCAAAGGTCGAGCAGCTTGCCGAGGATCCTTTTCCGACCGGCGCCATCAAGCTGAAGGGTGAGCCATCGTATCGTCTGCGCGTCGGAGATTACCGTATCCTGTTTGATGTTGACGTTGCAACTAGGACCGTTACTGTGCTCAAAATAGGGCATCGCAAAGACATTTACCGCTGAAATGGAGGGATTGGCATAACCACTTCGACTGACAACTTTGCTGTTCGCGCTGAGAGCGTTGAAGCGCTCATCACGCGCTATCAAGAACCCGCATGGCTCGCCGCTGAGCGCCGCGCCGCCTGGCGCAGTTTCGCAGCCCACCCCTGGCCCACTAACCGCGATGAAGTGTGGCGCTACAGCCAGCTCAAGCGCTTTGCCATCGACGGGCTGCCACTGCTCGCTCCCCCTCAGAGCCGCAGCGTCTCGGAGCGGATCAGTATGCGCATCACCGACTCCGACGCCGAAGGGGTGCTGGTGCATAAGGGCGCCGAGGTAGTTTATCGCGATGTCAAGATTCCGGAACAGGGCGTCATCTTCACCGATCTGCGCACCGCCCTTGCCAAGCACGAAGCTCTGGTTAGGCGCCACCTCTATACCGTCGTAAACGCTCAACAGGACAAGTATGCGGCCCTCAACGCTGCGCTGTGGCAGAACGGCACCTTCGTCTACGTCCCTAAGAGCGTCGAGGTGGCACTCCCCTTAGGCGCCTTCATCACCGCCGATACCGGTGGCCTGGCGGCTCAGCGCACGCTGATTATCGTCGATACCAACGCTAAGCTGACCTACCTCGACGAGTACACTTCAGAACCCTTTGCTGAGCGCCTATTCTCCAGTGCAGCCATCGAGATCGTCCTGCTGGACGGCGCCAAGCTGCGCTACGTCAACCTCCAGAACTGGAGCCGCAATGTGGTGCAGCTCAGCAAGGTGCGCGCTCACTTGGCTCGCGACAGCCGCCTGGAGTCGCTTTCGGTCAGCCTGGGAGCCGATGCGGCCAGGGCCGAGGTAGAGTGCCGGCTCGAGGGGCCAGGTGCCGACTCGGAGATGCTGGGCCTGTACTTTGCCGACGAGGGGCAGCACTACAACCAGTACACCTTGCAGCATCACGTCGCCGACCATGCTCGCAGCGACCTGCTCTTCAAGGGTGCGCTGCGCGACAACAGCACGGCGGTCTACTCCGGCATCATCAAAGTCGAGCCGGGAGCACAGAAGACCGATGCCTACCAGACTAACCGCAACCTGCTACTTGATGCCGAGTCCCAAGCGGTCTCGATCCCGCAGCTGGAGATCGGTGCCAACGACGTGCGCTGCTCGCACGGCTCCACCACCAGCCCGGTCCCGGAAGACCAGCGCTTCTACTTAATGAGCCGCGGGCTGCCGCCCGAGGTGGCCGAACACCTGCTGGTCACGGGCTTTTTGCACGAGGTGATGAGCCGCGTCACGCTGCCCAAAGTGGCTGAGTATGTCGAGCGGGTGGTGCAGGCCAAGCTCGGTGTACCGGGCGTGAAAGAGAAGCTCTAGAGCAGGTCGGGGCCTGTGCTGAGTACCTAGTACCTAGTGCCGAGCGAAGGCGTACCAGGGATGAAAAGGCGATCAGGCTGTCAGCTAGTCAGGCTATCAGCTTTAAGCCGACTGATAGTCTGAGGGCGCTTTTCGAAATCATGGAACCCAAATGTCATTGCGAGGAGCGAAGCGACGAAGCAATCCCGAGAATCACGCTAGCGTGTACTCGCCCTGCCTGAGATCGCTTCCCCTTCGGCTTTGCCTCAGGGTCGCGATGACAAACCCAATAATTCTGGAGGCCGGTATGAGAGCCTGATAGCCTAGCAGCCTGAAAGGCTTGTCCCTACTTGAACACTCGAATACTTGAATACTGTTTTTTGGGAGAGGTTATGGCCGTATCTGAAGGACGCATTGCGGTAGGCAAGGTGGCGGATTTTACCGATAACAGCATGAGGCCGGTGGAAGTGGCCGGGCGCGAGGTGTTAGTGGTATATCAGGGCGGGATGTTCTACGCTCTGGAGGACCGCTGCACTCACGACAACGGTATCCTCCACGATGGCGAACTGCTTGAAGGGGCGGTGAAGTGTGGTCGACACGGCGCCAAGTTCGATCTTGCTACCGGCAAGCCTACCCTGCCGGCGGTCAAAAAAATCCGTCTTTATGACACTCAGGTCGAAGGTGGCATCCTCTATGTGAAGTATCAAGAAAGATAGCGGCGCACTCAAGGTTGCTTGATATAGTCTGACCAGGACGTTATTATTGCAGCATCAGCGCTTAACGCGAGCTTTTTCACAAGTTAATTTCTTCTCATCTTCTCACTTCGATTTCATCGAACACTCTGGCTTACGTGCCATACTCAACGCGGGATTTGCACTGCCGTAGCCAATGCGGTAGCGGTGACGAGCAGATCGTGCGTGATAGGGTAAGCCTACCGCGCAGCAAAGAGTAAGCAAAGTCATAGGAGGTAACATCGGGTTATGAGAAAGTTACTAATCACCCTACTTGCCGCCGCGACCTTGAGCGGTGCCCTGGCACAGGCTCAACCGTTCGCGGACATCCCGGCGGGGCATTGGGCCGCTGACGCGGTGGCTCGGGTCGCCGAGCTAGGCATCGTCATCGGCTTCCCGGACGGCACCTTCCGCGGTAACGAGGGCTTCACCCGTTACCAGGCGGCGCTAGTCGTGAGCCGCCTGCTCGACGTTGTCGAGCGCGATATGGCCGCCCTGCGGGCGTTCAGCGAGACCGAAATCGCTGCGCTACGCAACGCCGTAGCGGAGCTAGCCGCCGACCTTGACGCCCTCGGAGCGCGGGTCGGCACGCTCGAGCAGACTCTCCTGAGTGAGATCGAACTGCTGCGGGCGCAGCTAGCTCAGCTCACTGCCGAACTCGATGCCATCCGCGCCGATATCGCTGCTGGTGTACTGCAAGGCCCGCCTGGACCGCAAGGCCCGGCTGGACCGCCCGGACCGCCCGGCCCAGTTGGCCCAGCTGGCCCTCCCGGCCCAGTTGGCCCGCAAGGCCCCGAAGGTCCTCCCGGCCCGCCTGGTCCTGCAGGCCCTCCCGGTGAGGTAGTTGTCGCCCCGCCAGTAGTCGAGCCAGTGCCGGTTGAGCCGGTTGAAGTCCCCGTCCCCGTGGTTGAGCCGGTAGTGCCGGTGCGCGGTCCGTTCTATGTGGGCTTGGCCGGTTTTGGTGAGATCGACACCTTCACCGCGCTGCAAGATCTCCGCTTCGGCGCTCGCCTCAAGGTCGGCTTCGACAACATCCTGTGGGGAATCGGAGCCAGAGCCACGATCGATTACGGTCGCCAGAGCCCGATTGAAGCCGGTAGCTTAACCGGCGCAGCCCATCTGATCTATCGCCTCAACTTAGGCGGCAACTTGAACGCCTATGTCGGTGCCGGCGGTGGCTATACCTTTAATCTAGCCAACTGGGGTCAGGTCAATGAGGGCCCCTTCGCTGGCGGCCTGCTCGGCCTGGAGTTCAACTTTACCCGCAACCTGGGCCTGTTCCTGGAAGCGACAGTTGACTACTACTTTAACGTGGTGCCTGTCGCACCCTACAGCCAGCTCTACCCGACCATTGCTTTGGGTGTGAGCTTCCGCCCGTAAGAGCGGCAGCGCTAGCAAGCCCCCTCGCTCGAGGGGGCTTTTTATTTGGCCGGCCAGCATCAGGAAACTAGCAGCACCGTCACCCGCGCCTGAATATGCCCCGGCGCCAGCCCTTCGCTGGTCTTGAAGGTCGCGCCGACCCGCTCCGGTTCAAGCGATAGCAACTCCGCTATCCGCGCTTGCATCCGCTGCCGGTAAGGTCCGAGTCTAGGCTGGTCTAGGGTTACTACCGCGGCCACGTTGACAACCGAGAAGCCGGCAGCGTGCTGATCCAGGATAGCCAGCACGCCCTTAACTATCTCCGCGCTGTCCATATCCTTAAAGGACGCTTCCGTTGGCGGATAGTACTCGCCAATGTCGCCGAGCGCATAGCCAGCCAGCAAGGCATCAGCCAGTGCATGCAGCAGCACGTCACCGTCGCTATGCGCCACGGCGCCATGCGGGCTAGCAATCGGCACGCCGCCAACGATCAGTAGGCGCCCAGCCGCTAGAGCATGGGTATCTTCACCATAACCGATGCGGAAGGCTTGGCCGTTCATATGGTGATAGTCAGGTTTTTCATAGCCACTATTCTAATCTAATGACTCACGAGAACCGTGGCAAATCGTTCATGTAGATTGCCGGTCGACTCGCTGACAATCGGTATGCAAGAATCGCCGGTGTGTCGCCGCTGGTTGGAGTGCTTACCCTTATTGCCATCACCGTCGTCTGGGGATCGACCTTTGCCATCGTCAAGGAAGCGCTTGAAGTGCTGCCGGTGCCGCTCTTATTGGCCATCCGCTTTACCCTGGCGGCGCTGGCGCTGGCCTGGGTGCGGCTTGATCGCCGGGCCTGGCGTCCGGCCTTGATCTTAGGGCTGTTGGCCTTTGCCGGTTTTGCCACCCAGACCATCGGTTTAAGCCTCACTACTGCCTCCAAGGCAGCCTTTATTACCGGCCTCAACGTTATCTTGACCCCTATTATCGGCAGCTGGTGGTTTAAAAACCGCATCCCCCCTAAGGCCTATCTGGCCGCCCTGGTAGCCCTCACCGGCCTAGGGTTGTTGACGCTAACGAGTGTGGACGGCATCAACAGCGGCGACCTGTGGATCCTGGCTACAGCCGTCTTTTACGCCTATTACGTGGTCTATCTGGGCGAGGTGGCAGGCAAGGCTTCGGCGCTGTCGCTCTCGGCGGTACAGCTCTGGCCGATGGCCGCGCTAGCCTGGCTGTGGGCGCTGCCACACCTGAGCCTGATCCCGGAGATCCCCGTTGCGACCTGGGGGGCGCTTGCCTATCTTGCGGTAGCAGCTACAGCTATCGCTACGGTAGCTCAGACCTATGCCCAGCGGGTGGTGCCCGCCTATGCGGCAGCGGTGATCTTCGTCTTGGAGCCAGTATTTGCGGCCTTCTTTGCCTACCTGTGGCTCGGCGAGACCTTGAGCTTATTAGGCTGGCTAGGCGGCTTGCTGGTGCTCTTGGCTATGCTTCTTAGCGGACTGCGCCGCTGGTAGTCCTTACTCGTCTAGCGCCAAGGCGTCTTGCAGCGCCATAGCCCGCAGGTAATCGTCAAGGTTAGTGTGGTTGCGCACCCGATAACCACCCAAGAAGACTGACGGGGTGCTGCGCAAGCCCAGCACCTGCATGGCGTGGGTTTGCGCCTCGCGCACCGTGATATAGAAGGTGCGCTCGCTTAGGCAGGTCACAAGCCCTTCGGTAGCCAGCCCTTGGTCAGCGGCTAGCTCCACAAAGTAGCTGGTGGGGTTTTCGAGGTTGGCCCAGGTCCGCTGGTGGGTAAAGAGCGCGCTGTGAAACCGCCAGAAACCTTCCGGGCCGTTAAGGTAAGCCACGCACTCAGCGGCTTCAGCAGCTGGGAAGGAGTTAATAAAAGGACCTTCCAGTGGCAGGTAGTGAAACTCAAAGCGTACGTCGCCCCGTGCCAGGAGCTGCTCCTTGATGAGGGGCAGGCTCACGCGGTAGAAGTTGGCGCAGGCCGGGCATTGAAAGTCGCTGAACTCGCGGATTACGTAGGGGGCGTCTGCCGGTCCTAGCGTGTGGCGGGCAGGCGGGAATAGCTCCTCAGGAACGGCCGGCAGCGTTAGCCGGAAGGTCACCATGAAGGGGGCAGCATCGCCGGAGACATCGAGGGTAAGCGTGTACTCCTCAACTCTATACGGAACAGGACCGCGGCCGGACAGCTCGCCGACTTCCGTCTCGAAAAACTGCCTAACCGGTGCGGCGATCCCCTCCAGGTAGCCGGTAGCCGCGCCGATGGCTTGTGAGGCCAGAGCGATGCCGTCCTCATCGAGCAAGCCGCTGCCGGAAAGGCTGTAGAGGAGCCCCCCGCGCTCTTCAAAAGTGAGCTTAAAGTCACCAGCGGTATATTCACCGCTCTCCAGTTGGCTCAGCTCAAAGGGCTTAAGCACCGCCAAAACGCGCTCCAGCTCCTCGCCGATGCGGGCGTGGGCCAGGCTAAGGCCGAGCAGCAGCACAGCCAGCAAGATTCGTATCATCACTCCTCCTCCTCCCCTGCGGTCAGCGGGAGCCAGCGCCCTTGGGTGACTGTTCGCAAGGTGGCAACACTTAACCGCAGCATAGCAGCCTGGGTACCGCCCCCGCCGTATAGCAGCTTGCTGTCTTGGCTAGGCACGCTGAGGCTATCAATTATGGTCCGCAGCGGGGCAAGGTGGCCAAACGGCGGCATGGCGCCGACCGCAAAGCCGGTGATTTCTAGCGCCTCCTCGGCGCTAGCAAGCCGCAACTTGCGCCGCGAGACGCCAAGCTCCTCGCGCAAGCGCCTAAAGCTAACCCGCGCCTCGCCGGCGGCAATAACTAGCCACGGCTCGCCTCGCACCAAGAAGACCAGGCTCTTAACGATCTCTTGCGGCCTTACCCCGAGCGCCTCGGCGGCAGCCGGGACGGTCGGCGTGGGGCGGTCGGGATAGACCAGCACCGCCTCGATCCCAAGCTCGGCAATAAAGCGCTGTAGATCTTGATCGTTAAGCAAGGCCGTAGAGCGTCTGATACTTGGTTGTCAAGTAGCCGAGGTACGGCTCAGGGTCAAGCCGGCTGCCGGTAGCGCGCTGTAACAGCTCATCGGCCTGGTACTTGGCGCCGTGCCGGTGGACGTTGTCGCGCAGCCAGGTCAGCAGCGTCGCGAAGCGGCCTTGGGCGATCTCTAGCTCGAGCTCGGGGTGGGCGCGCTTGGCCGCCTCGAATAGCTGCACGCTCATCACATTGCCCAAGGTATAGGTCGGGAAGTAGCCGATGCCGCCCATCGACCAGTGGATATCTTGCAGGCAGCCCAGCGCATCGTCGGGCGGGGTCTGGCCCAGGTACTCAGCCATCTTGGCGTTCCAGGCGTCAGGGATGTCCGGCACGGCCAGCGACCCCTCGAGCAGGGCCAGCTCGAGCTCGAAGCGGAGCATAATATGCAGATTATAGGTGACCTCGTCGGCTTCGACGCGGATAAAGCTCGGCTCGACGCGGTTGATGGCGGCATAGAACTCTTCGAGCGGCACCCCGTTAAGCTCAGGGAAGTAGGCCCGAAGTTTAGGATAGGCGTACTGCCAGAAGCCGCGGCTGCGTCCGACTAAGTTCTCCCACAGCCGCGACTGCGACTCGTGCAGGCCCAAGCTCTGCACCGACCCGAGCGGGCTCCGGTAGTACTCATCGGCCACCCCCTGCTCGTACAGCGCATGGCCGGTCTCGTGCAGCGTGCCGAACAGCGCCGGGACCAGGTACTCAGGATTATAGCGGGTGGTGATCCGCACATCGTACTTGCTGATGCTCTGGGCAAAGGGATGGACGGTGCGGTCTAGCCTACCGTGCGACAGATCGTAGCCGAAAGTCTGGGCCATCTCCAGGGCGAACGCCTCTTGCTTGGCCTCAGCAAAGGGCTGGCGCAGCGGCGCGTCGCTAAGGCGGCCTTGCGCCTTGATGGCCTGCACCAGAGCTACGGTGGGGCCCTTAAGCTCGGCAAAGACGCGCTTCACCTCGGCGGTCCGCATACCGGGCTCATAACCATCTAGCAGGGCGTCATAGGGGTGATCAAGGTAGCCCAGGTAGTCCGCCTCGCGGCGGGTCATCACCACGATCTCTTGCAACAGCGGCGCAAAGTGCGCGAAGTCCTTAGCGCGGCGTGCTTCGGCCCAGCGCTGCTGCGCTTGGGTGCGGAGCTTGGCGAACTCCTCAACGAAGTCGCTGGGGAGTTTAGTAGCGCGCTCATACAGGCGCCGCGTCACTTTGACCAGGGCCGCCTCGTCGGAGTCGGGCGCTAGTGGGGCAGCCTCGAGCATAGTTAGCAGGTCACCGATAGCGGGGTCGGTAAAGAGCTGATGGCTGAGCTTGCTTAAGGTAGCGAGCTGCTGGCCCCGCGCCGCCGTAGCGCCGGTCGGCATATAGGTGTGCTGATCCCAGGAGAGGAGGGCGGCGGCCTCGTGGAGGTCGCTGATGACGGCTAGGCGCTCCTTCAGTTCAGTAAGTGCATGGTTCATAAGATAAGGATACCGCACGAGCTTCAGTAAGAAACGAGAAAAGAGGAAAGAGGAGTGAGAAACGAGTAAGCGCTCCTCCGACAATCAGTCGTCAAGTATTCGAGTATTCAAGTAGGGGCAAGCCTATCAGGCTGCTAGGCTATCAGGCTCTCAGTCTATCAGTCGGCTTAAAGCTGATAGCCTGGTCAGCGCTTCGCGGAATTACTCGGGCGAAGCCTTATTACTCGGGCGAAGCCTTATTACTCGGGCGAAGCCTTATTGCTCGGGCGAAGCCTTATTACTCGGGCAAAGCCTTGCACCCCGAAGGGCGCGCCGAGGCGAAGCCGTACCAGCTGAAAGGCTGATCGCCTTTTCATCCTTGGTGGTGAACGATAGTTCACGGGCAATTCCTCCTCAACTTTTCTCTCGCTGGCTAATCCTGCATGATAGGGTGAAGCATGGATCTGACCATGGACGAGGCCGTGCGCGACCTCTTGAACCGCGAGCGGTTAGCGATTGCCGACCTGCGCACCGTGCTCGGCAAGCTCGATGCAGCCAGCGGCGACCTCGCCGAGCTGAAAAGCGCCCTGCGCGACCTCGAAGGGCTCTTTATGCTGGTGGTCGTCGGCGAATACAACGCCGGCAAGTCTACTGTCCTCAACGCCCTGCTAGGCCAGGCGGTGATGCTTGAGGGCGTCACCCCTACTACCGACCGGATTACCATTCTCACCTACGGCGAGCAGGCCAAGGAGACCGACGAGGGCGGCTTCCTGTTGCGCCGCGAGGCCCCCTTGCCGCTGCTGCGCGAGGTGGCCTTCGTCGATACGCCAGGCACCAACGCGGTCATTAAGCGCCATCAGGAGCTGACCGAGCGCTTCGTGCCGCGGGCTGATCTGGTGCTCTTTGTAACCAACGCCGACCGCCCCTTTACCGAGTCGGAGCGGGCCTTTTTGGAACTGATCGCCTCATGGGGGAAAAAGATCGTCATCGTGGTTAACAAGCTCGACATCTTGGAGAGCGAGGCGGATAGGCGCCAGGTGTTGGAGTTTGTCACTGTGCACGCCCGGGAGGCGCTCGGCCTCACCCCGCAGGTGTTTGGAGTTAGCGCCAAGCAGGCTTTCCGGGCCAAGCAGGCAGGAGACGAGGCTGGGGTTGAGGCTTCCGGGCTGCGCGGGCTCGAGCGCTTTATCGCCGAGACGCTCCAGGGCGACGAGCGCCTTAAGCTCAAACTGCTTAACCCGCTCGGGGTAGCCCAGCACGTAGGCACTGTGTATGAGCAGGTAGTACGCGAGCGCCTGGCGCTGCTGGAAGGCGACCGCCGCACCCTTGAAGAGGTCGACCGCCAACTGGTGCAGTTCGGGCGCGACATGCGCCGCGAGTTCGAGAGCTATCTGGC
>JAGXSO010000054.1 GCA_018333775.1 Truepera sp. | reverse complement strand
GAGCGTGCGGCACAGTTTTCGTCCTGAGGTAAAAGAGGAGGCCGCCAGGGGCGGTTGAGCTGCCAAAGCGTCAGCCCAGCAGCGCGTTAGGCTTGTCCAGTTCAAACGCCTGATGCACGGCCCGCACGGCTTCTTCGGCCTTGTCGGCGGGGATCACTACCGAGATGCGGACCTCGCTGGTGGCGATCATCTCAATGTTGGCGCCAACCGAAGCTATCGCTGCAAACATCCGCCCGGCGATGCCCGGCGTTGAGCCGATGGCGATCCCCACAATCGACACCTTGGCAATGGTCGGATCGGCCTCGGCGCGACCGCCGATCTCGGCCAGGACCGGCGCTACGGCCTCGAGCGCGTCAGCAACCGTATCGCGGTTGAGGGTAAAGGCCATCTGCTGGCGGCTCGAGTCGTTTCCCGGCACCCCTTGAATGATCATATCCACACTCACCCCGGCGTTACCGAGGGCGGTGAAAACTCTGGCTGCCACGCCGGGGAGATCAGGGACACCTAGCAGGTTGATGCGGACGTGGCTGCGGTCCAAGGCCACACCCGTTACCGGACGATCTGTTTTCATAGCTTGCTCCGTAGCGGCGAGTCTGGTGACGATGGTGCCGGGATTAAAGCTAAACGACGAGCGCACATGAATGATTACTCCGCGGCGGCGCCTGTACCAGACTCACCAGTCTGCACTGCTTAACTACCGGCGCAGAACGTGTGGGCGAGGTCAAAAGGGTCCGACTGAAAGCCGTCTTTGGATAGTCTAACCCTGGCACAGGCTATTATTTGGCTGGTGAACTGCCATGTTTGAGAGCGGGAACTTGTGGCATAAGCGGATGTTGGTAGCGTGTTACAGCCTGAGGGGGCCGCTCGCCGGGCTGTTATGCCCGTTTGTGTTTGCGCTTGGCCTGGCGGCGCACTCTACGCCGGTCTTACCGCTGCAAGAGACCGTCACCGCTTATGTAAAGGATACCCGGCGTGCGCCGGCTGTTGCCGTGGCCCTGTTGACGCCGGAGGGGGTGCAGATCGCCACTGCCGGCAACCCAGGACGCCAACGGGAGGTTCACGCCGGGACGCTGTTCGAGATCGGCTCGGTGACCAAGGTCATGACCGGCATCCTGCTGGCCGAAATGGTGGCGGACGGGACCGTTTCCCTGGGCACTACCGTCGGCCAACTGATGCCGGGGGATCGACGCCTCGACCCGCAAGTGGCAGAGATCACCCTGCGTGAACTGGCGACGCACACCTCCGGCCTGCCGCGCCTACCCGAGACCTTGGAGATGCACTGGCGCGTGGTGCGCCATCCGGCCAACCCCTATGGCGGCCTGAAGCCGGATGACATCTTCGATGCGGTCGCCGCGCTCAGCGCGGACGAGCTCGGCACGCGCGGGCGTTTTGCCTATTCCAATCTGGGCCCGGCCCTGCTCGGACGCCTGCTGGAGCGCGCCGCGGGCCAGCCCTACGAAAGCCTGATGACAGAGCGAGTACTAAAGCCCCTGGGTCTGCTGCACACGCAGTTCACCCGCGAGGTGCTGGGCGACCCCCGGCTGGCGCGACCGCATCGCGGCAACCTGCGCCCCACGCAGAACTGGACGCTCGACGCCTACAACCCCGCCGGCGGCCTGAGTTCGAATCTGGCCGAGATGCGACGCTTCTTGCATGCCGCGATGACCGCCAGGCCGGACAGCCCACTGGGCGTGAGCCTGGCTATCCACTGGAGCGACGAAGCCGGTGAATGGGCGAGCGGCCTTGGCTGGGCGATCACCCGGCGCGACGGCGAGACCATAATCTGGCACAATGGCCGCACCGGCGGCTACTACGCCTTTGTCGGTTTTCTGCCCGAGCGCCAACGCGGACTGGTGCTGCTCAGCAACGCCAGCCACGATGGCGACGCGCTGGCCGTCAGTCTGCTGCGCGGCGAATACGCCTTGCCAAAGCCGCCGCGGGACTGGTTCTCTCTGGGCCTCACCCTGTTCTTGGTCGTCTTGGCACCGCTAGCGGCTCACAGCTACAGAGCCCACGCCCTCGCCACGCTCTCGGGCCATGCGAAGGTACCGGCGGGTCGCATCAATCTGGCGTCGGCGAGTCTTTATGCTGCTTTCATTCTGACGCTAAAGTGGAAGGTGGGAGCATGGGCCGTCGTTCCCGAACTGTTCTGGTGGGCGGGGGCGTCGGCAACCGCCGCACTGCTCGCCGCCAGCCTACCGGCGACCGCGCGCCTTCCCTGGCTGCCGGCCGTGCCGGGCTGGCGCCTGGTGCTTCTGCTTATGGGTATCGGGGCCAGCGCGCTGCTGCTGTTTTGGGTGGCCTTCCAGGTCTAGCAGGCTGGCTGAACCGCACGGCCGACCTCCGCCGCGTGTGGGAATGCTACCAAAAGCGCGAGGATGACGCCCAAGCACGCCTCTTCATGGTGATGGGCACGAGATTGGTATGAGTTATGGTCAGGGGTTTATCGTACCGCGTGTGCGACACCCAGCTCCACAGCCACCGCATGCAAAGCTTTGTCTGTGGTCCACAGCCGCGCGCCATCGGCCAGGGCGACTGAGGCCAGCAGGTGGAGATCGGGGTAGCCGAGGCCCCGGCCCATCAGGGCGTGCTCTTTAGTGAAGGTCAGGGCCTCGGGGTCGGTGGCCCTGGGCGCGGTGGGGAGCTCGCTGAGCAACCCGAGCAGCATCTCGCGGTTCCGGAGATTACCGCAGGCCAATTCGCCCAGGATAAAGGGGTGCATCAAGACCCGATTCTCTTCTAGCGCCTTAGCCAGCGTGGGGCTGCCTTTGCGGAGGTGGTCGATCCAGACTGAGGTGTCGACCAGTATCATGCAGGCTTGGTGCGTCGTCAGGGGACATAGTGCAACTGCGGCTCACTGCCGCCAAGCTTGGCCAACCGCCGAGCGCTCTCGCGCTCGATCAGCGCCCGTAGCCCTTCGTGGATGAGGGCGGTGCGCTCCTTCACGCCAGTAAGGCGCTGAGCTTCGCTGAGCAGCCGGTCATCCAGATTGATGGTGGTGCGCATGGTCGATCTCCCTCTAGCCGCACTGATGATACATCAACTGATGTCTTGGATACGAATGTCCCGGTAGCTATGAGCGCCAGAGGCCGATGACCCCGCCCACCTAGTTGTAGAGCTGTGAGCCTAGCCGAAGATCACGGTGAGAGGGCCAGGGTATTATCGCTGGTAGCGGTGTCAATTTGCTCACTCTACGCAGTAACCGGAGGGTGCATACTGTTAGCTAAGGGAGGAGCATGGGGTGGTCAGGCAAGCTACATGCAAGGCTGCAAGACCATCGAGGGCCGGTCTTGCTGGTAGCGGATGCTCGCTGGGGCGGGCCGCACCTGTTCGCCGCGCTTCATACCCCGCAGCAGCCTCTTGTCTGGTGTGAGCTGTCCCCCGTTGACGCCGACGACCCGGTGGTGCAGGGCAACAAACTGGCCGAGGCGGTCACAAGGGTCCTGGGCAGCCCATTTATTGGCTACGGCATGCCCTACGGCTACGGAATCAACGTGTTAAAGCGCCACCTAAAGCTCTTGGGCCCCTTTACCTTTTCCGTTTCAAACGCCGAGTACGGCCCGGCCTTCGCAGCCGCCCTGCTGGGTTTCCAGAGGGATACTAATCGCGTAATTCTACACTTCAACCGGCTGCCGGACGACTTCCCCCTCGCTGCCGATGCGTTGCTGCTAGGGCCGGCCGAACTGCGTTTAAGCCGGGCTGAGGCGCTGGCGCTGGCTGAGGGCCGGCTAGCTGACCCGGAGGTTGTGGAGCTGTGGCAGATGGCCGATGGAGCATACGAGCCATTCATGGTCGCGCTGCACGAGCGCCTATCGCCGCCTCTACCTTTGCGCCCCGGCCCGGAAGGATACCGCCCGATTCCCGGCCTGGAACCCGAGCCAAGGCCTCTTGATCTGCTCGAGATCCTCTGGCGGCAATGCCGCTATCTGGAAGCCTTGGAGCTAGCCGTCCAGCACTCCCCCGACGCGGTGCCGAGGGTGCTGGCCGAGGCCACCGCCGAGCTTGGCCCGCTGCTCGCCTCGCTTGGTTCCTTAAATCTGCCGCTGGTGCAGATCAATCAGAGCCAGACCACGCTCGAGGAGTTCTTTTTGGAGGCGGTGGCATGATACTGGTCCACACTCAAAAGCTGTGGCTCTTCGTGTTGCACAACCTCTGGACCAGCCTCTCGTACCGGCTGGCCCTGGTGCTCGGCATCGCCTCGGGCGTGATCGGCCTGCTGCAGTTTGCCCTGCTGGGCCTCTTCTTGCAGGATGGGAATACCTTCCCGGCCATCGCGCAGTACGGTGGCAACATCCTGGCGTTTTTGATTACGGGCTCGGTCTTTACCGCCTTTGTGGGCATGGCGCTCTCAACCTTTGGGGCCTTCGTGCGCCTGGAGATGAAGATGGGCACCCTCGAGCATCTACTGATCAGCCGCACACCGCTGGTACACCTGATGCTGTACGAGGGCCTCATGAACTTCCTGGCCACGGTTGTGAGTGCAAGCGCCATACTGACCATCCTGGTACTGCTATTTGGCGTGCCACTTCAGGTAAACCTGCTGGGGTTGGCGGCGTCCCTACTATTGCTCACCTTCGCCCTGCTCGGGATGGGCCTGGCCTCGGCAGGCATTTTGCTGGTTTCAAAGCAGGGCGACCCCATCACCTGGGTCTTTACCACCCTCACCGGGCTGCTCTCCGGGGTGCTTTACCCCGTCTCGATCCTACCGGCCTGGCTCCAGACCATCTCCTGGCTGCTGCCGACCACCCAGGCGCTGCACGCCCTGCGCCTGTCGCTTACCGGAGCTGCCGGCCCCCACGAGCTGGCCGCCCCCCTGGGCGCGCTGCTCCTCTGGGGTGCAATCAGCCTGCCCCTGGGCGCCCTGGTCCTGCGCTGGGGCCTCAACCAGGCCCGGCGTCAGGGCAGCCTGGGGGAGTTCTAAAAGGAAAAGGAGGTGATGAATATGGAGGCCCCAACCAAGACCGCCCTTGCACGGCCGCCGCCTCGAGGCTAGCGCAGGATACCGGAACGTCCCGCCCGTGCAAAGGAGAAAGCAACCGTCTTAAAAGTCAAGCCCCTGCGGTTGCTGAAGCAGTACGAAAGGGGGAGTTAGTACGAAGCATGGCGTTGAGGATGACGAGCAGCTTACGCATGGCAGCGACAAGGGCAACCTTCTTAGCCTTACCCTGATTGAGGAGCCGCTCATAGAAAGCACGAATAGCGGGATTGAATCTAGTTGCTACCAAAGCCGCCATATAGAGGCTGCTGCGGACACTGGCCCGACCACCCCATACCCCACGATGACCCCTCAGCGTTCCGCTGTCGCGG
>JAGXSO010000053.1 GCA_018333775.1 Truepera sp. | reverse complement strand
ACTTAACACATGGCGCCCAGGCCCTGACCAAACAGGGGCCAAAATGCGTTACACTTTAAGGTGAATGTTGCAGCTTACCCTGATCCGTCATGCGCTCACCGAGTGGAACAGCAGCGGCAAATTTCAAGGACATAGCGACATCCCGCTTTCAACCCAGGGACAGGCTCAAGCCAGGTCGCTCGGCAAGCGCTTAGTTAAACTCGGCAACGTCGATCTGATCTATTGCAGTCCGCTTAGACGCACCGTGAGCACGGCCCAACTCGCCCTGCCGGGCCGCGAACTGCGGCTCGAGCCCCGCTTGATGGAGCTGAACTTCGGGCAGTTTGAGGGCAAGACCATGGCCGAAAACCAGCAAGACGCTGCCTGGGCGCAGTGGATGGCCGAGCCGTTTAATACCGCCACGCCGGGCGGCGAGTCGTATGCCGAGCTGCGCCGCCGCGCCGTCGCCTGGATGAATGAACTTCCCGATAAGGGGCATGTAGTGGCCTTTACCCACTCAGGCACCATCCAGATGCTGCTTAGCCACTGCCTGGGGCTCGAGCACCCCCGCTGGCGCAAGCGCCTCTTCCTGCGCCCGACCAGCATCACCCGCATCCTGGTCAAGGAGCACGAGGTGATCGTCGAGCGTGTCAACGATACCCGCCACCTGCCCAACGAGAGCGGCGACCCCTTCGACGATTAAAGGCGGGGTAGTAGGTTGTGGGTAGTGGTCAGTGGGACAACCCACAGCCCACACCCTATAGCCCGATCATGGCGGCCTGAGGATTAGGCCAACGATGAGCGGGTCAGGCGGCGCCGTCGGGATTGCGATTGGGCGTGACGTAAACAGTCTTCTGCTGGGTCAAATAGACCGCCCCCGGTGCGCCGCCCTTGGCCTTCCAGACATGTTTTCTCAGAGTGTAATCGACCGGCACGTTGTCGGAGTGGCGCGCCCGGGAGTACGCCGCCGCCAACTGCGCGGCGAACAGGATGGTCTCGAAGGGCACCTCGCGCCCCTCGGCCTGGATCACCACATGCGAGCCGGTATAGCCCTGGACATGCAGCCAGAGGTCGCGGCTCTTGGCCAGCTTAAAGGTCACGGTGTCGTTGTCCTGCGCGTTGCGCCCGACCAGAACGGCAAACCCCTGTGGGCTGGTGTAGCGGATCCCCGGAGGAGCGCGAAACTGCGCCCGGTGCGGTCTGGCCTGCTCGGCCAGCGCGGCCAGCTCGGCAGGGGAGAGCTCTTCAAGCCGCGCCAGCAGCCCCTGGGTCTGGTCGAGTTCGGCCTGTATGGTTTGGGCTTTGGCCTCGGCCTGCCGTGCCCGCTGTTCGCGCTTTTTGGCCTGCTCAAAGAGCTTCTGAGCGGTGGCTACGGCGCCTAGTCCGGGCTCGAGCGCTACGGTCAGCGGTTCGCCGGTAAAGTCGGTGAGAGTTACCTCACGGGCTCCTTCTGGTACCTGCCGGGCATAAGCCAACAGCACTTCGGCGCGGCGCCGCAAGTCGGCGGCCTCGGCGGCGGCCGCTAGCGCCTTGGCCGCATCGTCAAGCTGGTTAGTGAGCAGCTTGAGGCGCTTACTTAGCCCTTCTTGCACGACCTGCCGCTGTTGCTGCCAGCGGTCTTGCTGGCGCAGCGCAGCGATGTCCGCGTCAACTGCGTTTAGCGCTGCGCTGGGCCGCTCTACTACCTGGCGCAAGATGGGTAGCAAGTGCGCTACCGCCTCAGCGCTGAGGGGCTGGTTGAGCGCCAGGCCGGCCCGCTGGGCCAGCGCCTGGGTGAGCTGCGGCCCAAAGCCATCAAGGCGGCGTTTTACGGCGTCGAGCGGTTGACCGATAAGCGCCTGGCTGAGCACTTCGTCGCTGGCGGTGCGCGGCTCGAGCTTCTGGTAAGGCGGCGGCGGCGCGTAGGGCAGGCCGCTCTTAAGCTGTCGGAAACGGTTCACCTCGGCACTCACCTCGCGCGCTTGCCCCAGAATCACCCCTTTGGCATCTACCAGGATCAGGTTGCAGTGGCGCCCGGTCAGCTCGGCGATTATGGTCACCGGTGGGGTGCTGACAAACCCCTCACTGGCGGCAAACTCGCACCTCACCACACGATCTAGCTTGAGCTGCTCGATGCTGATGAGGTTGCCCGCAACCTTGGCGACCAGCAGCTCTTGAAAGCCGCTGTGCGTGCCTCCGGGCGGCGGGAACTCCGCCAGGTAGGCCAGCCGGGGGTTGGGCGGGCGGTTATACAGCCACAGCGCCCCCGTTTTTAGCGGCAGCACAAAGGTGTGTGGGTCTGGGAAGCGCCAGCTCAGGCGCGGGCTGGGTAGCAGCGGGGTTAAGGTGCGCAGCGCTTGCGCGATGAGCAGTCCTTCCATCCGCTTAGTCTACTGAAGGGGCTGTATACTTTGCCAGCAGTGCAACTCTGGACTACTCATAGTGGACAGGGTAAAATCATGACAAAGTTCGACCCCGGCGGAGGTATTGCTATGCAACTCAAGCGGATATTGGTACTAGCGTTGCTAATGTTAGCGGTAGGGGCCTATGCCCAGCAGCGCCTTTCGATTGCCACCGGCGGCACCGGTGGCGTTTACTATCCGGTCGGCGGCGGCTACGCGCAGATCATTAATGAGCAGCTGCCGGGCTTCACCGCCACCGTCGAGGTTACTGGCGCCTCGGTGGAGAACGTGGGCCTTGTCTCGCGCGGAGACTCTGACATCGGGCTAGCTACGGCCGACGTGCTGCTGGCGGCCTATCTGGGGACAGGGCGCTTCGGCCCCGGCGGCGAACTGCCGCGGTTGCCCAACCTGCGGGCTATTACCGTCGCCTATACCAGCGGGTTTCACATCATCACTCTCGAAGGATCAGGGATTTACAGCCTGCCCGATCTTCGCGGCAGACGTGTCTCAGTCGGCCCGCCCGGTTCTGGCACCGAAGTTACAACCCGTACCATCCTGGAAGCCAACGGTATCACCTTCGGGGACTTCAGCGTGCACCGGCTATCGGTCGGCGAGGCTACCGACGCCCTGCGCGACGGCGTCATCGACGCTGCCACCTGGGTGGGCGGCGTGCCGACCGGGGCGGTTCTTAGCCTGGCCGAAACTCACCGGATCCGGCTGGTGCCGATCAGCGCCACAGAAGCTGAAAGGGCTCATGCCGCCGATCCTACGCTGTTTCCCTACACCTTCTCTGCGGGCGTCTACCGCGGCATACCCGAGACACCCAGCGTCGGCATTCCTAATGTGGTCTTCGTCGCCGCCGAGATGTCCGAAGAGCTGGCCTATCAGTTCACGCGGGCGCTCTTTGAGCATATCGCGGTAGTACGGGCGATTCACGTAACGGCCTACGAGACCGTGCCGGAGCTGGCCCTAAACTCGCCGATTCCGCTGCACCCCGGCGCCATCCGCGCCCTCGAGGAGCTCGGCCTGCGCGTTCCCGACCATCTGCGTGCTGGGGAGTAGCACCCTTCGACCACTTACTGATCCTTACTGATTTAGCAATTTCGCAAGGTGGCCAGAATTAGGGTGACGGAGAAGGCGATGTTGGACTAGTGGCAACTGCTCAGGTAGAGGCTAGTGAGAGGCGATCTACCACGTAGGCGGCAAACGGCAGCGCCGCCGTAAAGGCCGGTGAAACTGCGTTCAAGACGTGTAGGGAGTGGCTGTCTTGCTCAATCACGAAGTCGGTGACCAGCTTACGCGCCACCCTGTCATAGAGCTGAGCCCGAATGCCGGGCCTACCCCAACGGCGGAAGTTGGCCATCGAGACACCCGTTGCCAGCTCGGCGGCTTGCGCCACCAGATGGCTCCGTGCGTACTTTTTCAGTTCGGTAACGGCCAACTGGCGGAAGCCGAAGTCGTTGCGGATAAACAGCGCAACTTCGTCACGCAAGATGCTGAGGCTCTCAAAGAGCTTGAAGTTAGCCAATCCATCATAGTGCTCACGCCAGAAGGCCGGGATGGCGGTCGGGCCGATCTTAACGTGGCCATCCACGGTAACGGTTAGATGCACCCCCAAAAACGGGTTATGCAGGTCTGGAACGGGATAGATGTGCCGGCTTAGGGCGCCAGGCGGTTCGCTGCTGTAAAGGTAGAGCCCCTTGAAGGGGAGGATGCGGTAGCGCTGGGCCAGGCCGAACTCTTGCGCGATTTTGTCGGCGTAGAGCCCGGAGGCGTTAATCACATAGCCCGCCTCGATCAGGCCCCTAGGAGTTTTCACCGCCCGGCCTTGGCGGCCCAGGTAGGGCGTGTTGGTCATGATGATGAGCCCTTTGGCTTGAGCCTCGCGGGCCAGCGCCTGCACTATCTCGCTGGGATCGACTGTGGCGGCGGTCGGTGACCAGAGCGCTAAGTCGATACTCTTGACGCGGGGCTCGAGCCCTCTGGCCTCGTTAAGATCGATCAGGTGGGTTTCGACTCCGTTAACGTCGCCCCGGCGCTTAAGCTCTTTAAGCCCCTCCACCTCCGGTGCAGTCTTAGCCACCACCAATTTGCCGCACCGGTTGAGTTTAAGTCTGTGTTCTAAGGCGTAGGTGGTGAGCAGGCGGTTACCGTCGCGGGTGAAGCGCGCCTTGAGCGAGTCGGCGCTGTAGTAAAAGCCCGCGTGCAACACCCCGCTGTTGCGGCCGCTGGCGTGCGCGCCGAGTCGCGCTTCTTTGTCAATCAGCAGCAGGCGCGCCTCCGGGTAGCGGCCCCTTAGCTCGCGGGCGATAGCCAGGCCGATAATCCCGCCCCCGATGATCAAAAAGTCGGCAGTCGTGGCCATGACGCCAGCTTACCCGATTAGCAGGAAGCAGGAGTTTCCGCTAACCCAACGTGACTGCTTGTGACGGGTTCTGTTTTTGTGTCCGATAGACAAGGAGTGGAGAGTGAGACGTTATAAGTAGATCAATGCAAAGTAAGGGAGCGAGCGAGGCAGCAAGAAGAGGAGGTTGTGTACCTGGCGAGGGGTATACAGGCAGACTGCTAACAGTGGGCGGCTTATGCTCGTTAAACTAGTTTGGAGGTAATACTTATGCAGCTCAAGCGGGTATTGGCATTGTTACTACTAGCGTTAGCGGTAGGGGCTTATGCCCAGCAGCGCCTTTCGATTGCTACCGGCGGTACCGGCGGCGTGTATTACCCTTTAGGCGGCGGCTACGCACAGATCATTAATGAGCAGCTGCCGGGCTTCAGCGCGACGGTCGAGGTCACTGGCGCCTCGGTAGAAAACGTGGGGCTCGTTTCCCGGGGCGACTCCGACATCGGGCTGGCGCTGGCCGACACGGTGCTGATGGCTTTTAAGGGGACGGGTCGCTTCGGCCCAGGCGGCGAGCTCCCGCGCTTGCCCAACCTGCGCGCTATTGGCATCTCCCACCACAACGCGGTTCATATCATCACCCTGGACGGGTCGGGGATCAACAGCCTGACCGATCTGCGCGGCAGGCGCGTCTCAGTCGGCTCCCCCGGCTCGGGGACTGAAGTCTCAGCCCGCACCATCCTGGAAGCCAACGGTATCACCTTCGGAGACTTCAGTGTGCATCGCCTTTCGGTCAGCGAGACGGCCGATGCCCTGCGCGACGGCGTTATCGACGCTGGCTTCTGGTCGGGCGGTGTGCCGACCGGCGCAGTATTGAGCCTGGCTGAAGTTGCCCAGATCCGGCTGGTGCCGATCAGCGCCGAAGAGCTCGAGCGGGCCAGTGCCGCCGACCCCACTTTTATCCCCTACAGCTTCCCTGCGGGCGCCTATCGCGGCATCGCTGAAACCACTAGTATCGCTACGCCCAACCTGATCATCGTCGCCGCCGAGATGCCCGAGGAGCTGGCCTATCAGTTCACTAGGGCGCTCTTTGAGAATATCCACGTAGTGCGAGCGATTCACTCCGCAGCCTACGAAACTGTGCCGGAGCTAGCTCTGAACTCACCGATCCCGCTCCACCCTGGCGCCATCCGCTACTTTGAGGCGATTGGTCTGAGCGTTCCCGACCATCTGCGTGGAGAATAATGGGCGCCTGAATGAAGCGGCTCGGCATGGTGAGCAGGCTTCTCGGCTTGCCTCTGGCGTTCCTTCTGCCTGCTGCGCTCGCCAGTGGGCCGAGCCCGGTGCTAAGGGTAGTGGCCGACGGGGGAGAGGTAATCCTGCGGGTAGCGATCCCCGAGCTACGCTGGGAGCTACACTGGCGTCACTCGGTCAGCGGTGTCTGGCTTAGGGATCTGTTCGCCTGGCGCGATGGCGCGGTGGTCCTGACTGATGCTTACGCTCCTAACCTCGATCTGGCCGGTATGGGCTATACCCCAGGACGCGGCGAGCTGCGCTTCTCGCCTGAGGGGGGCTATCATATCGCTAATATCGGCGAGGTGATCTCCGGCGTGTACTTCAGGCTGGGCTCGAGCCTGGCCCCCACCGTGTTAGTGGTACAGGGACGGCGCTACCAGCTGAGCGAGCTTTACCCCGGCGGGCGCGTCCGCTTCGAGGTGCTGGCCTTCCCAGTGATAGCACCATGAGCACCCTGGCGACCAGCTCCCCCGAATCCACGCCGATACGGCCTGCCGCCGGCCCCTGGATCGGGGGCATCGTGACCCTGCTAGCTTTGGCGCTAGGCGCCTTCCAGCTCTATACCTCCGGCATTCAACCACTCAACCTCTTCCATCAGCGCGGCATACACCTGATACTGGTGCTGCTGGTGGTGTTTTTGGTCTTCCCATTTGACCGCAGACGAACCATCTTCAGTTGGCTTATCGACGGACTGTTCATCGCGGGGGTTATCTATTCCTTCGGGTACCTCTTGCTCAACCTGGATGCGGTGCTGGCCAGAACGGGTTTCTTTACCATGCCAGACATCCGGGCTGGGGCCATCGGTGTGGTGGTGCTGCTCGAGGCCACGCGGCGGGTTCTTGGCCTAACCTTTACCATTATCGGCCTCAGCTTCATCATCTACGCCATGGCCGGGCCGCGCGGCCACCTGCCCTGGCTTGGCGAGTTGCTCCCCGACGTCCTGGCGCATCGCGGCTACCCCATAGAGCGCATCGTCGGCACGCTCTTCCTGGGTCAGGAAGGGATCTTCGGCGTGCCGCTCGGGGTAGCGGCCACAGTGGTGTTTACCTTTGTGCTGTTTGGGGCCTTCCTGGAGATGAGCGGTGCAGGCAAGTTTTTTATTAACCTGGCCTACGCCGCGACGGGGCGGCAGCGCGGTGGCCCGGCCAAAGCGGCGGTGGTGGCATCGGGCTTCATGGGCTCGATCTCCGGCAGCGCCATCGCCAATGTGGCCACCTCTGGGGCGTTCACCATCCCGCTGATGAAAAAGCTCGGCTACAAGCCGAGCGAGGCGGGCGGCGTGGAAGCTGCGGCAAGCACCGGCGGG
>JAGXSO010000052.1 GCA_018333775.1 Truepera sp. | reverse complement strand
AGCAGCTTCGGCCTCAGCTACTTAGCCGACCTGCCCAGCACCGCCTTTACTTTCATAATTCTGCTTGGCACAGCGTTAGCGATAGCGCTCAGCTGGGATTATCTTAAGCGGAGCGGGCTCGAGCAGCCGGAGTACTACCCGCTCTTACTCCTGAGCGCTACCGGAGCGGTGGTGGTAGCTGCCGCCGGCGACCTGATTACGCTAATTCTCGGCCTCGAGATCATGTCACTAGCTGTCTATGTGCTCTCAACCTGGCGCACGCACGCCAAAGAGAGTGAAGAGGCCGGCATGAAGTACTTTCTACTCGGCGCCTTCGCCGCGGCCTTCTTCATCTACGGCATCGCGCTCACCTTTGGCGCTACCGGCAGCTTTGTCTTCACCGAAATTGCTGCCGCGCTCGGAGCCGACGGCTTCACTCAGCTGTGGCTAGCCAGCTTAGGCGGGCTGATGCTGCTGGTAGGCCTCGGCTTCAAACTTGCACTGGTCCCCTTTCATCAGTGGGCGCCCGATGTTTATACCGGTGCCCCTACCCCGGTCACCGCTTTCATGAGCGTAGTGGTCAAAACCGCCGTGGTGGCCGCTCTCATTCGTGTCTTTGCTAGCATCTTTCCCGAACTCGCTCCCATGCTAACGCAGGCGTTTGCGGTGCTGATCGCCGTCACCCTGATTGTGGCCAACTTCGGCGCGCTGATGCAGCGCGGAGTCAAGCGGCTACTAGCCTACTCGGCAGTAGCTCATGCCGGTTACCTGGGGCTGGCGGTGCTGGCAGCCAGCGACGCCGGGATGCGCGCTGCTATCTGGTACCTCTTGGCCTATACCCTGATGAATGTGGGCGCCTTCGCCGTGCTGACGCTGCTCACCGACAAGAACGACCACGGCGACGCCATCGAGCGCTTTAACGGCCTGGGCCGTACCCGCCCCTGGTTGGCTCTCGCCTTGACCATTTTCCTCTTAAGTCTGGCTGGGATCCCACCGCTGGCAGGCTTTGTCGCTAAAATTTTCGTCTTTACCGCCGCCATTACTGCGGGCTATGTCGCACTAGCGGTATTAGCCATCGTCACCAGCGTGGTGGCAGCGTTCTATTACTTCGGGGTGGTGCGGGCTATGTACTTCCACGAAGCCGAGTACGACCCCCCTCAACCCTTTAGCCGCACTACCCAGGCAGTCGTCGCGGTGACTGCCATCGGCACGGTGCTGCTCGGGTTGCTGCCGGGCTGGTGGTACGAACTCATAACTATCGGCCAAGGGCTGCTGAGTGTGGCCGGGCTTTGAAGCAAGAGGGCGAGGGACATTATCGCCGCGTTGAGCTGATGATGTGCCGAAGCTGACGTCGCCAAGCCAGGTGTGGCTATCGGTTACTGCCTTACCTGCCCCGCCCCCTCGATCAGGTACTTACTGGTCACTAGCTCAGCCAGCCCCATCGGCCCCCGAGCATGGAGTTTCTGGGTGCTGATACCGATCTCGGCGCCCAAACCGAACTCAAAGCCATCGGTAAAACGGGTGCTGGCGTTGACGTAGACCGCCGCCGCGTCGATTTGGTCCTGAAAGCGCCGGGCACTGGTCAGCGACTCGGTTACGATCGCCTCGCTGTGCTGGGTGCCGTAGCGGTGGATATGCTCCAGGGCCACCTCGAGGTCGTCCACCACCCTAACCGCCAGTTTGAGGTCGAGATACTCAGTAGCCCAGTCCTCTGCTGTAGCAGGCTGCGCTGCGGGGTAGATGGCACGAGTGCGCGGACAGCCGTACAGCGCCACACCGTGCCCGGCCAAGGCAGCTAACGCCTCGGGGAGGAAGGCGTCGGCCACTACGCGATGCACTAGGAGCGTCTCGGCAGCGTTGCAGACACCGGGGCGCTGCACCTTGGCGTTGAGGATAATCGCCTTGGCCCTGACTAGATCGGCACTGGCATCGACATAGACATGGCAGTTGCCGACACCGGTCTCGATTACCGGCACCTTGGCGTGCTCTACCACATGGCTGATCAGCGCATGGCCACCGCGGGGGATGACTAGATCGACCCGTCCGCGCGCGGCCAACAGCTCGGTGACTAGCTCCCGGTCGGCGGAGTCGATAAGCTGAACGGCGTCCATGGGCAGGCCGACCTTGGCCAGGGCGCGGCGCAGGGCCGCCACTAAGGCACGGTTGCTGGCCAGGGCGCTGGCCGAGCCGCGCAGTACTGCGGCACTCCCAGCTTTGATGGCCAGGGTAGCAGCGTCTATCGTCACGTTAGGCCGCGATTCGTAGATCATGCCGATCACCCCGAACGGCACCGTCACCTTGCGAACTCGCAGGCCGTTCTGCAGGATCTTGCCTTCCAGAACGCGGCCGAGCGGGTCAGGTAGAGTGGCGACCTGCCTCACTCCCTCAGCCATAGCTGCCAAGCGCGCCGGGCTCAGGCTGAGCCGATCGAGCAGCGCCGCCGCCGTACCCCTAGCGCGCTCAGCGGCAACATCCTCAGCATTAGCCGTCAGAATGGCCTCCTCTTCAGCTTCTAGCTGCTCAGCCAGAGCGCGCAATGCACCGTTGCGATCGGCCTCCGCCAAGCTACGGCTCGCTTGCCTGGCCTTGGTCAGCAGCTGGCCCAGATCAACTGAAGTGTCATTCATGCTTGAGTATAGCCGGTCGTTAAAGGTGAAAGCGTTGCAAAGCAACGAAGGCTTGACACAATACCCCTGGGGGGTATATTCTGTTCATCAGGAGCAAGCCCCACCGACCGAGAGGTTGAGGACGCTTTGTGGGCGAACCTACTAGAGAAGGGAGCTGAAGCTGGGCTGCTGATCACAGTTGACGCCGCCATTGACGCTAGGACGCGGTCATGGCAACGCAGCTCAGACTCGCAACTTGCTGTAACCTTCGGCGATAAGGTGCTTAGACTCCGACCAGGCCGCCGCTTAACAATAAGCGGTGAGATCTTACCCAACAGGGGTATGAAAGTGGAGGAATATCATGTTCAGACAGCTTAACTATTGGCTAGCAAACAGGCCGGGCGTTCATAAGCCGGCCTCGGTGATGATCATCCTGGCGGCACTGCTGACCGCCACGCTCGGATTTGCCAATAACCAGGCGGATTCTGCACCGGGAGGGCGCGACATGTTTCTAGAGAATCAGAGCCCAGCCAACCTGGTGCGCACGGTTGAGGTCTTCCAGGAAGAGGTACGAGCGGCCGGCTGGAGCATGCTTCACGTTCACAATATCAGCGGCATCCTGTCCGCTCGCGGATTTACCCTGGACCCGGTTCTGATCTTCGAGCCTTGCAGTGGCCGCTTCACTGCCGCGCTGATGGGCAACGATGAAACCCGCTATGTCGCCTCGATGATCCCTTGCCGGGTGGCTATTTACCAGACCAGCGATGGCCGGGTGATCATCTCCCGCATGAACATCGCCATGTTTGCCGCCATGATGCAACCGGCAGTGGCAGAGGTGATGCTAAGCGCAAACGAGGAGATGGAAGCGATCATCGCCAAGACGCTTGCGCGGTTGCAGTAATCGCTGGCAGTAATCAAGTCTTGGCCAGACCTTTTCCGCCGTCATAGCTAACGGCGCCACCAAGATCAAAAACCACAGACACGCCTCTACTACGGGGGCGTGTCTGTGGCTATGAGCGAGACAACGTGACAACGTGAAGATGTTGCCGACTTGGGGGTCGGGGTTGCAGAAGCTCTTGTCGCCGGTTGCGTTACCCAGGCCTCGCTAATAGCTGCCTCCGTTCACGGCAATAGCGGGATCGTTATGCGCCCGGCGGCGGTTCCCCACGCTGTACTCGGGACAGGCGCGACGAGGCGCGCAGCGTTGCGAGCGCTTCATCCCTCAGTGCAGGCTCCGCGAAGCAGTCCCTTTGCCTACTTGGGATAGTAGGTTCATGGCCGTGCTCGAGCCGCAGGTTGTTGTTTTGGACTAGTTCAGGACAAATGTCCCGCAAGTTCACATTGACTGCTCCATATAATGGCTGATGTATGGACCAGCAAGGGCTTCTCACCCTCTCGTTCCGACAGTGTGATAAGTTGGCAGCGTTAGCAGGTGGTATCCGCCACAGGTCCGGTGAACTGGAGGGCTTTGTATGAATGTATGTTGTCACCCGCACGTCTATTTTTCACCAACTTTGTTACTGCCTCCAAGCCATGCCGACGTGCTAGGCCATAACGGGCACGTGGGCGATAGGTTTGCCTAACCCGAGGTCTGACTACCGCTTTATTTGGGATTTATCCCCGTGAGAGACGAGGATTGTTAATGGCCCAACTCTTTCCCCCTAATGCCAACGCCTTCGCCAAGTGGAGCATTATCGGCGGCCTAATCTTTGCCGTGGTGCTGGTCTGGGTCATGGCCGCCTATGCTCGTATCGCCAACGACCGGGTAGGGGTGCCGGTAGAGCAGCCGGTGGCCTTCTCCCACAGACTGCACGCCGGCGAGCTTGGCCTCTCTTGCCTCTACTGCCATACCGCGGTTGACACCGCTGCCTTTGCCGGCATCCCCTCGACCGAGACCTGTATGAGCTGCCACACGCAGATCCTCGTCGGCGATCCGCGGTTGGCAGTAGTTCAGGTCAGCTGGGACACCGACACACGTATCGCCTGGAATCGCGTCCACGACCTGGCTGATCACGCTATCTTTGATCACAGCGCCCACATTAATAGTGGCATCGGCTGCAGCGAATGCCACGGCCCCGTCCACCAGATGGACGGGATGTGGAAAAATGAGCCCATGACCATGGCCTGGTGCTTAGATTGCCACCGCGCCCCAGAGCTTTATATTCGCCCCCGTGAGGAGGTCTTCAACATGGACTGGCAGCGGCCAGCTGATCAGCTCGCTTTCGGCCACAGCCTGGTTAAGGCTTACGACATCAATCGCGACTTACTCATGCAGTGCTCAACCTGCCACCAATGAAGCCGCTGCCGATATATAACTTCAGCGAGATCCGTGAGCGGCTTGCCAACAGCCAAGGCAAGGCTTTCTGGCGCAGCTTGGATGAACTAGCCAATACCGAAGAGTTTCAGGAGTTTTTGCAGACTGAGTTCCCTCAGCAGGCTGCGCCCTTGGAGAGCTCGCTAAACCGCCGGGATTTTATCAAACTCCTCGGTGCCTCCTTGGCCTTGGCAGGCTTAGCGGGCTGTGCGCGCCCCCCCATGCCTGCGGATAAAATTGTGGCGTTCGTGCGCGCTCCGGAAGAGGTCATCCCCGGCCAACCGCTCTTTTTTGCTACCGCCCTAACTCAAGGCGGCTACGCCTTGGGCGCCTTGGTCGAAAGCCACATGGGCCGCCCTACCAAGGTCGAGGGGAACTTGCTGCACCCAGCCAGCCTGGGCGCTAGCGACGCATTGATGCAGGCCGAAGTCCTCACCATGTACGACCCCGACCGCTCCTCAAGCGTGTTGGAAGGCGGCGCGCCGGGGAACTACAACGCGCTCATAGCAGCCCTGCAAAGTGCGTTAGGCGAGCGCGGCCAGGGTTTTAGCATCCTCACCGAGACGGTGACCTCACCCAGTCTGGCGCGGCTGTTAAGCGAGCTGCTGACGCGCTACCCCCAGGCACGCTGGCACCAGTACGAGCCTACCCACCGCGATTACGCGCTGGCCGGGGCCGAGCTAGCCTTTGGCCGTCCGGTAGAGACGCGCTACCAGTTGGATAACGCCGAGATCATTCTGTCGCTCGACGCTGACTTTCTTGGCAGCGGCCCCGGCAAGCTCGCCTACAGCAAAGCCTTTGGCAGAGCGCGGCGGGTGCGCACCGCCACCGATACCATGAACCGCCTCTACGTGGTCGAGGCCACCCCCACCATCACCGGTTCGGTGGCCGATCATCGCCTACCGCTGCGCCCCGACCGCGTAGCGGGGCTAGCCCAGGCCGTGGCGCACGCCGTCGGCGTGGGGGTTGAAACTGCTGAGCCCGGCGTGCCCCAAGGCTGGTTCGAAACGCTTATCGAGGATCTACGGGCCCATGCCGGACGCAGCCTGGTGATCGCCGGCGATGCGCAGCCTGCCGAGGTGCATGCGCTGGCTCACGCCATCAACGAAGCGCTGGGCAACGTCGGCAGTACGGTGGTCTATAGCGAGCCGGCCGAGGTTAGACCGGTCAATCAGCTGGCCGACCTTAGCACCCTAGTCGCGGCGATGAACGCTGGCGAGGTCAGCGCCCTGCTAATTTTGGGTGGCAATCCGGCCTACCACGCCCCGGCCGATCTCGACTTTGCTGCGGCCCTGGGACGTGTACCGTTAAGCGTCCATCACAGCCTCTATGTCGATGAGACCTCGGCGCTAGCCGGCTGGCACGTGCCGCTGACTCACGAGCTGGAGGCCTGGGGCGATGCTCGCGCCTTTGACGGTACGGCCGGTATCCAGCAACCGCTGATCGCTCCTTTCTATAACGGCATCTCGCCGCTGGAGCTCGTGAGCGCCCTGCTCGGCACACCGCAAAGCGCGTATGAAGTGGTGCGTGACACCTGGGCCGCCACTAATGTTGCCGACTTTGAGGCGTTCTGGCGACAGGCGGTACATGACGGCGTAATAGCCGGGAGCCAGGCCCCGGTGCTTACCCTCAGCGTCAACCAGGCAGCGCTTTCGGCCCCCGCTTCGGCAGTAAGCACCGGCCCGCTGCTTATCCTGCGCCCCGACCCAAGCGTTGGAGACGGGCGCTATGCCAACAACGGCTGGCTCCAGGAGCTGCCCAAGCCCTTCACCAAGCTAACCTGGGATAACGCCGCGCTACTTAGTCCTAGTTTGGCCGAGCGGATTGGCATTAACAACCACGATCTGCTCAGCCTGAGCCTAGCCGGGCGCACAGTGGAAGCTGCCGCCTGGATCATGCCCGGTCAGGCCGAGGATACTGTCACCCTCCACCTGGGCTACGGCCGCGAGCGGGCCGGGCGGGTCGGCAATGGCCTGGGCTTTAATGCCTACGCTCTTCGCACCACCACCGCCCCGTGGGGTGGCCCAGGACTGGAGATTACTAACACCGGCCAGCGCTACCGCCTGGCCTCAGCCCAGCACCATCAGGTGATGGACACCACCACCCGCAACCGCCACATCATCCGCACCGGCACCCTGGCCAAGTTCCAGGCCGAACCTGAGGGGCCCCAGTTTGTTCACCCGATCTTTCATCCCGAATCTAACCTCCACCCGCCATTTGTATTTGAGCACCCCACTTACGCCTGGGGAATGGTCATCGACCAGACGGTCTGTACCGGCTGCAACGCCTGCGTGGTGGCCTGTCAGGCCGAGAACAACATCCCCATTGTCGGTAAGCAGCAGGTGATTGTGGGGCGTGAGATGCACTGGATTCGCGTGGACGGTTACTACGGCGGCGACCTGGACAACCCCGAGTTATATCAGCAGCCGGTACTCTGCATGCACTGCGATCAGGCCCCCTGTGAACCGGTCTGCCCGGTAACGGCGACCTTGCAGAACAATGAGGGTTTAAACGTGATGGTCTACAGCCGCTGCGTCGGCACCCGCGCCTGCTCCAACAACTGCCCCTACAAGGTGCGCCGTTTCAACTGGCTGCAATACGCCGAACTGACGCCGAGCGCGCTGGCCCTGCAGAAAAACCCTGATGTCACGGTGCGCAGCCGCGGCATCATGGAAAAGTGCAGCTTCTGCATTCAGCGCATTGGCGAAGCACGGATTAATGCCAGCAATCAGAACCGCACCATCCGCGACGGCGAAGTTGTCACCGCCTGCCAGGCTGCCTGCCCTACCGAGGCGATCGTCTTCGGCGACCTTAACGACCCGGCTAGCCAGGTCTCACAAACCAAGGCTTCGGTTTTGAACTACCACTTCTTCGAGGAGCTTAATACCTTCCCGCGCACCACCTATCTAGCCCGCCTCAAGAACCCTCACTCACGGCTGGCCGAGTCGGAAGGGGACTAAATGGATGCGACCTCTAAGCGGATGGAGACCGACCGCGTCATCGCGCCCGGTCAGACTTACGGCTCACTAGACGACCTTATTACCAAGCCGGTCTTAACGCCGCTGCTAAAGACCCCCCTAGGCTGGTTCCTGGGCTTTGGCCTCTCCGCAGCCTTGCTGATGCTGTTCATGGTGACGGTCTACGTGCTAATCACCACCGGCATGGGCATCTTCGGCAACAATCAACCGGTCGCCTGGGCTTTTCCCATTATCAACCTGGTCTGGTGGATCGGCATCGGCCATGCCGGCACCATGATCTCGGCTATTCTGTTGCTGGTGCGGCAAGACTGGCGCACCTCGATCAACCGCTTTGCCGAAGCCATGACGCTATTTGCGGTGGCTTGCGCCGGGCTGTTTCCGATCTTGCACCTGGGCCGGCCCTGGGTCTTTTACTGGCTGATGCCTTATCCCAACACCATGGATCTGTGGCCGCAATTTCGCAGCCCGCTGGCCTGGGATGTGTTCGCCATCACCGCCTACGCTAGCGTCTCGGCCCTGTTCTGGTTCATCGGCCTGTTGCCCGACCTGGCTACGCTGCGCGACCGTGCCCAACACCCGGTAGCCCGCCTCATCTACGGCGCGCTGTCGCTAGGGTGGCGCGGCAGCGCCAAGCACTGGCAGCGCTACACTCGGGCTTACCTACTACTGGCGGCGCTGGCGGCTCCGCTGGTAGTGTCAGTCCACACCACCATCAGCTTTGACTTTGCGGTGACCCAGGTTCCGGGCTGGAACAACACCATCATGCCGCCCTACTTCGTGGCAGGTGCGCTTTTTGCCGGCTTTGCTATGGTGCTAATTCTCGCGATTCCGCTGCGCAAGATGTTCGGCTTTGAAGGTCTGATCACCCTTAAGCACCTCGACAATAGCGCCAAGGTGATGCTGGCTACCGGCCTGTTTGTGGCCTATGGTTACCTGATTGAGCTCTTCATCGGCTGGTACTCGGGCACCGAGTTCGAGCGCTTTATGGTCTTAAACCGGCTCTTTGGCGATTATACCTGGGCCTTCTGGGCACTTATTGCCTTCAACGTTTTGGCCATCCAGCCGCTCTGGTTCAAAAGTGTCCGCCGGACCCCGTGGGCGCTATTTGTGATCGCCATCTTCGTATCGATCGGGATGTGGCTCGAGCGCTTCGTAATCATCTCAGTCTCGCTAACCCGTGACTTCATGCCTTCAGCCTGGCACAACTACCAACCCACCACCTGGGACTTCGCCCTGTTCCTGGGCTCGATAGGGTTATTCTTGACGCTCTGGTTCCTGTTCCTGCGCTTTCTGCCGGCAGTCGCCAGCAGCGAAGTCAAGGAGCTTGTTCATCACGAGGCCACCCACCATCACGCTAAGGAGAATAAAGCATGAGCGGGTCTGCCCTTTACGGCCTGGTAGCCGAGTTCAGCAGCCCTGAGGATATCCTTACGGCCGCCGGCCAGGCTCGTGAGGCGGGGTATACCAAGATGGACGCCTACACCCCCTTCCCCGTCACCGATCTGGACGAAGCGTTAGGGATGCAGCCGACGCGGCTTGGCTGGGCGGTGCTGTTCATGGGCACAGTCGGCGCGCTGCTGGGGTTTTTTATGCAGTGGTACGCCAACGTGATAGCTTGGCCGCTCCTCAACATTGGTGGTCGGCCGCTTAACGATTGGCCCAGCTTCATCGTCATCACCTTCGAGGTGTCGGTGCTGTTTGCCGCTTTCACCGCCGGGCTCTTGATGCTGGCCCGCAACGGCCTGCCGCAACCGTACCACCCCATCTTCAACGCCCCCAACTTTGCCGGGGTCTCGCGCGACAAGTTCTTGCTGTGCATTGAGGCTACTGACGGACGGTTCGACCTGCAAAAAACCAAAGCTTTCCTGCTGGCGCTTAAACCTAACCGCGTGGACGAGGTTGCGCTGTGAAGCACCTCTATCCCCTGCTCATCCTCCTGGCGCTGGTGCCGGGTTGCGGACGGAATATGTGGGAGCAGCCCAGATTTGGACCGCTCGATGCCAGCACGCTATTTGCCGACGGCGCCGCTTCCAGGCCGCTACCGCCCGGCGTCATACCGCGCGGCCGCAGCCTCGATCAGGCTTTCCTGACCGGACTAGAAGGTGGCATGATGCTTACCACCAACCCTCTCCCGATCACTGCTGAGCTACTGGAGCGTGGCCGGGTGCGCTATAACGCCTTCTGCGCGGCTTGCCATAACTACAACGGCGATGGTCTGGGCATAGTGGTGCAGCGCGGCTTCCCACAGCCCACCTCGCTTCATGCCCAGCGCCTGCGCGACGCGCCCGATGGCTACTTCTTCGGCGCCATCACCAACGGTTTTGGCCGCATGGCCAGCTATGCTGCTAAAATCACACCTGAGGATCGCTGGGCTATCGTGGCCTACATCCGCGCCATGCAGCTCAGTCAGCATGCCCCCGCGGAGCTGCTGGAGGGCTCCCAATGACCCAAGATGCGCTTGCCCCCCGCTTTGATAGCCTCCAGCGCAGCGCCTTAATGGTCGGTGCAATCGGCCTGTTACTCTGTCTGATCGGCCTAGTGGCCAGTAGCGAGCAGTTCTTCCAGGCTTACCTCTACGCCTACCTGTTCTGGCTCGGCCTGACCCTGGGCAGCCTGTTCATGCTGATGCTGCAACACCTTACCGGCGGCTCCTGGGGCGCTATGATCCAGCGCCCGCTGGAGGCCGCCGCCGCGCTGCTGCCCTTGCTAGGGCTGCTGTTTATCCCGTTGCTCTTTGGCCTCACCACGCTCTACCCCTGGACCGACCCCGCCTTTCTGGCTAGGTACGTGCTGGTCGAGGCTAAGACGGCCTACCTCAACATCCCCTTCTTCGTAGCTCGAGCAGTGGTCTACTTCGCAGTGTGGATCGGCTTGGCTATGCTGTTTGTAAACTTATCGCGCCGCCAGGACTTTCTCGGCGATCAGGGTTTTAGCCTGCGGATGCGCAACGCCGGGGCTGCCGGGCTTATCCTCCTGGTGCTGAGCGTAACCTTCGCAACCTTTGACTGGGGGATGTCGCTCGAGCCTAAGTGGTTCTCGGGAATCTACGGCTTGCTGTTTATGAGCGGTCAGGCGATCTCCTCGATCGCGCTGGTTATTGCCGTAGTGGTGCTGCTCGGCCATGTCAAGCCGCTCTCGGCGATGGTTAATAAGAAGCGCCTGCAAGACCTGGGCAATCTGCTGCTGGTCTTTGTCATGTTCTGGGCCTACGTCAACGTTTCACAACTGATCATCATCTGGTCGGGCAACCTCGTTGAGACCAACCCCTGGTACGTCTTGCGCTTAAACGAGGTTTGGGCGCCGCTAGCGCTTTTTCTGGTGGTCTTTCACTTTGCCATCCCCTTCGTGATCCTCTTCTCCCGCTGGGTCAAGAGTCAGGGCCGGGCGCTGCTCTGGATCGCGGCCTGGCTTATCGTCATGCGCCTGTTCGACCTCTTCTGGGTGATCGTGCCGGCCTTTGGGCGCGAGGGCTTCCAGCTTCACTGGCTCGACCTGGCAGCTATTGTCGGCATCGGCGGCCTGTGGCTGGCCGGCTACGTCAACCGCCTCAAGCGCCGCCCGCTCCTACCGCTTAACGACCCGCGCGTGCTGAAAGCGGTGGAACATGGCTAAGAATCAGGGGCCCTTAGTCGGTGAGGCGCTGCTTAAGCGCTTGAGCTTGCTGCTGATAATTGGCGCCGTGCTTGCGATCACCGTCTTCTTGGTGCTAATCTCGGTGCGACCCCAAGGCCGCTTCGTAGCGCCCGACACCCGTCAGCACCAGCAGACTCGGGAGCAGGCGGAAGCCAGTTTGGCGCGCCTGGGCCTTAACGAGGATGGCACCGCTGCCATCCCCATTGAGCTGGCCATGCAGCTGCTAGCCGAAGAGGGGGCGGTTATCCTAGCCGCTCCGCCGCCACCACCACCACCCCCAGCCGAGCCTGGCGAGGTAGCGGTCGCCCTCCCGGACGGGAGTGCCATCTATGCCGCCCAGTGCGCAGCCTGCCACCAGCCTGCCGGCCAGGGTATCCCCGGCGTCTTTCCGCCGCTGGCCGGACACGCTCCCGAGTTGTATAACGTCCCCGGAGGCCGTGAATTCCTGATTAAAACGATCCTCTACGGCCTGGTGGGGCCGATCACCATCGATGGCGTGACCTATAACCTGCCGATGCCGGCCTTTCCACAACTGTCTGACGCTGAGATCGCCGCGGTCTTGAACTATACCCTTACCGCGTGGGGTAATGAAGCGCTGCTAGAAGCCGATTTTGTGCCGCTTAAGCCGCAGGAGGTAACGGTGCTGCGCGGGTTGGAACTAACCCCCACCGACGTTCACACGTTGCGTCAGGGTCTAGGGCTGGAGTAGGCAACCTGACGGCCATACCCTCACAGACGCGCCAGCGTCAGTCATTCCGCGTAACTCCGCTCAACCCGCTCACCGATCCGCGTCAGCAGCTCATACGGGATGGTGCCGGCTAGCTGCGCTAACTCCTCGGCGGTAGGCCCCTCCGGGCCGAATAGTGTCACCCGGTCGCCAATGTTGACCTCCAACGCACCTACCTCGACCATCAACTGATCCATGCAGACCCGCCCCACTACCGGGCAGAGGGTGCCGTGGAGCCGGACCTGGGCCCGGTTGCTTAGCGCCCGCGGGTAACCGTCAGCGTAGCCGAGACGCACGGTAGCGATGGTGGCGTCGTGGGGGGCACGCCACGTGGCGCCATACGAGATGCTCTGGCCGGCCTTGATCCGCTTGACGAAGATGACCGGCGCGCTGAGCGTCATCACCGGCTTAAGGTCGGGACTGAGCGGCTTAGTCAGCGGACTGGGATGATAGCCGTACAGGGCGATGCCGGGCCGCACCAGGTCGAAGTGCGCCTCGGGATAAGCCAGCACCCCTGCCGAATTAGCAGCGTGCGTCAGCGGTACGGTAAGGCCGCGCCGCTTAAGCTCGCTGAGAGCCTGCTGAAAGCGCGCTATCTGCCCATCGGTAAAGCTGCGGTCGGGTTCGTCGGCGCAGGCAAAGTGCGTGAATAACCCTTCTAGCATTACGTCAGGAGTGCGGGCGAGCTGTTCGGCCAGCCTTACTGCCCCTTCGGGCGGCAGGCCGAGCCGACCCATGCCGGTATCGACCTCGAGGTGGACGCGCGCACGCTGCCCTGGCCGGCGCTGTTCAAGCAGAGCCGTCAGCGAACGCTTATCGCTAATTGTCAGCGCGATCTCCTGCTCGAGCAGCGCAGCGGCATCGCGGTACACCGGCATCAACACCAAGATGTTGCCAGTTACCCCCGCTTTACGCAACGCCAGCGCCTCGGTGGGGGTAGCCACGCCGAACCAGGTTACGCCGCAGCGCATCAGCGCCAGCGCTACCGGACCGGCACCGTGGCCGTAGGCGTCGGCCTTGACCATAGCCATGACCGCCGGGCCGGGCCGCAAAAGCTGTCGCAACTGCGCAAGATTATAACGTAAGGCGGCCAGGTCGATAAAGGCGGTGGGCATAGCCTACAGACCGCGCTTGGAGCGCCGCTCGAGCCACTTCAAGAAGCTCGAGGCGGCCAGGGTCAGGCCGATGTAGAGTATCGCCACGGTGTTAAAGGATGGGAAGACCTCAAAGGTGGCCGCTGAGAACTCGCGGGTGCGCTGGGTGATGTCGCGGATCGCCAGCACCGAGAGCAGCGAGGTGTCTTTAAGCATGGCGATGAACTCGTTGCCTAGTGGTGGCATAACGATGCGCAGCGCTTGCGGCAGCACCACGAAGCGGGCGGTCTGCCAGCCTGAGAGCCCCAGGCTGCGTGCCGCTTCGATCTGCCCTTTGGGGACGGCCTCGATACCGGCCCGGAAGATTTCAGCCAGATAGGCGGCATAACCGAGTGACAGGCCAACCACGCCGCGGGTTAAGAGCGACATGTTGATCAGCCCGCCGCTGGCCTCGCGGAGGGCCGCTTGCAGCGGGAAGCCGACGTAGAGGATGATGACCAGCATCGGAATGCCACGCATGATGTCGATATACAGCTCAGCGAAGATAGCCAGCGGGTGATGGCCGCTATACCACGCACCCACAGTCAGCAGCGCCACTAGCACCGCCAGGACCAACAAGGCCAGGGCGGGGTGGCGGGCGCTATCGGGTAAAAAGCGCACCTGCCACAGCACCGGCTGATCGGCGGGGACCAGGGCGCTAGGGAGGAAAGCAGCGTTGACCTGACCAGCCAGGAGGCGCTCGAGCGCCGCCTCCGGGCTATCTACTGCGCGCACCGCCAGCGGGGTAGGTTCGCCCTCCGGGACGAAGGTGCCGGTCCGGATGACCTCACTTAAGCGCGCCGGAGTGCCGCGGATGATCGCCACGCGCCCGATCGGTTCGCCGATCAAGCTATAGTCCACCGGGGGCCGGGTAAAAAAGAAGGCGCTAAATACCGCCATAACCGTTGCTACCAGGCTAAACAGCAGCAGGGTGCGCCGACCCAGTTTGAGCAGCAGGAGCCCGGCTAGTGCTAAGCCCAGCATACTGGCCACTAAGTAGCCAAGCACCGCCACTAGCAGAGTGATACCCAATCCCGGCGCAATAAAACTCAGCGCCCGTTGGTAGCTCCCAACGGTAGCAAAGAGGTAGATAACAAAGGGCAACGCGGTGAGCAGGACTAGATAGCTAGGGCGGATCCTGAGGCCTGGGCGGAAGGGTAAAGGTGAGCGCATCAAGCGTAATCTCCTGCATAAGATTACCGTATCGGCACGCCCCACGAAAGAAGCAGTGGAAGTTGGCTGAGCGCAGGGGTTCGAGTATCACGATGAAGTGCAGGCAACCTCATGCCACTTGGTGAGCCGCTTGCGCACCTTCTCGGCCAGCTCAAGCGCATCTTCTGGCGTGCACGCTTCCCAGACTTTGGTCTTCTTGCCCTCCAGTACCGCCACACAGCCGTGCTGACAGCGCTTTTGGCAGCCGACCGGCTCAAGTCTTAGCTCCGGCAGGTCGGCAAGCAGCTCGCCAAGGCGCGCCATAAGGAGCAGGCTGCCGCGCTTGCGGCACTTCTTGCTACCGCACACCAGCAGCTTGGGCGCACGCTTCACAGCCCTACGCTCGGATTTGCCTCGGGCCTGAGCCCATAGGGGATGCACAGGGGCACGCCGGTGCGCGGATCAGGGATGATCTCCGCTTCGATAGCAAAGACTATAGCGAGCATCTCGGGCGTCATTACCTCCGCTGGGCTCCCTGCAACGACTACCTCTCCTTCAGCGATAGCAACCATATGGTGAGCATAGCGGCTGGCGTGGTTAAGATCATGCACCACCTGACGCCGTAAATGTCCGCGAGCACGTCCTCCAGGCCGCGCCCGACCAACCCTCTTCGCGCGTGCTGTCCAGTAGGGCCACATCGTCATCTCTGCCGACACCGATTTTGCAGCCCTGCTGCTGTATACTGAAAGCGCCATGGTGATGAAAGGCTTCGACCGTATCACCTTCGATCCCGACGTGATGGGTGGACGCGCATGCGTTCGAGATACGCGTGTGACCGCTTCCCTGATTCTCAATCTGGTCGCCAGTGTTAGATTTACTGGATTTTCGCCAGAAAGGTGGCTTATGCTCAAAACCACCAAAGCCAAGCAAGCTGTTGAGCTCCTTACCCCGGGGCGCACTATCATCGGGCAGCTCTTCACTCCGCTCGGTGGGGCGCTAGCCGATCTATTCAACCAGAAAGACCGTCCCTTTTTACCGCTGTCCGATGCGACCCTTTACCTACAGCAAGGGGGACGCCGTCAGCCTGACCCCATAGGCGCTGTCAACTTCATGGTGCTGCGGCGCGAGCACTGCCTGGTAGCGCTCAGCGGTCAGCCGCTGCCGCCAGCGCTGCCGGGACAGACGACGCTGCGACAGGTGTTTATGCTGGACGACTTTTTACTTGAAGGGAGTATCGCCGTCCCTACCGGCTCGCGCCTGAGCGACGTACTGGGGCGCACCCACACCTTCTTTCCGGTCGGCCAGGTCAAGCTCTACGGCGGTGTACGCCTGCCTATCGACGCACAGGACCGCCCGCTGGCTGCCTTTGCCAGCGCTGTGGTCAATCTGGTAGCAGTGCTGGCGATAACCGAGGCGGTCGGCGGGATGGTCTCACCCAGGTAGTGCAGCCACATGGCAGGTGCGCTATACTAGGGGGGATGATGCACAGCAACCTGTCGCTAAGCGTCGCCTGAAGATGCCAGGCGCACGCACTCATGACTTATTAGGGGTCGGCAGCAACCCGATACAGTTTTCATTACTGTCCCGGCTGGAACAGCCGGTTGTAACAGTGCGCAAAGGGGTGTAGCCATCGAGCGCGTTCACGGGGATACCACCGGGATCAAAAACAGCCAGCTTAAACGCTTGAGCCATCTCTACCGGCGCCGCCTGGCTCCGGAGCAGCCGATCAGTCAAGGGCTGGCGCGGGCCATGGGCGAGCTGTCGCTCGAGCTAAGCAAGCCGGTGTCGTTGCTGATCGACCGGCGTGGTCGAGTGGTCACGGTGGCGCTCGGCGACGCGCCCCAGACACCGCTGCCACCCCTGGCAGGCGAAGCCGGCTCACGCCTGTACGGGCTACGGCTGCTGCATACTCACCTCAAGCCGGGCGGGCTCTCCGGCAGCGACCTGTCGATGCTGTTTCTTAACCGGCTTGACGCCCTCATCGCAGTCGAGGTGCGCTCCGCGCCACAGGGCGGGCTCGAGCTAGGGGCGGTGCATCTCGCCCAGTTGGCGCCACCGACCTCGGATCAGGAGGACTGGCTGATCGAACGCCCACTGAGCATGCGCGAGGCCGAGACGCTGGATCTGCTGGCGCGGATTCGGGCGCTCGAAGAGGAGCTAGCCACAGCCGGGCGCGGGCGCGAGGTTAAGCGCAGCAGCCAAGAGCGCGCTCTGCTGGTCGGACTTAACACCGGTGAGAGCGAGCATGACAGCGATGCCCGCTTGCAGGAGCTAGCCGAATTGGCCCGCAGCGCCGGCGCGGTAGTAGCCTACGCCAGCCGCTCTCGGCGCGACAGCCCTGACCCGCGCACCTTGATCGGGCGGGGCAAGTTGCAGGAGCTGGTCTCCAAGGCCTATCACCAAGATGCCGACCTGCTGATCTTCGACCGCGAGCTTAACCCGGCGCAGGCCCGCGAGATCGAGCGGGAGACCCAGCTCAAGGTCTTGGACCGCACCCAGCTGATCCTCGATATCTTTGCTCAGAACGCCCGCGGCCGCGAGGCCCAACTCCAGGTCGAACTGGCCCAGCTCCACTATCAGGTGACGCGGCTGACCGGCCGTGGCCAGGCCATGAGCCGCCTCGGGGGCGGGATCGGCACCCGCGGCCCCGGTGAGACCAAGCTGGAAGTCGATCGGCGCCGCATCCGCGACCGGATCGGCACGCTTGAGCGCGAGGTCAATGAGCTCGGGCGCCAGCGCAGCGAAGCGCGCAAAGCCCGCATCCTCTCGGCCATTCCGGTCATCGCCCTGGTGGGCTACACCAACGCCGGCAAGTCCGCCCTGTTCAACGCGCTTAGCAAATCGCAGGCGGTCAGCCAGAACCGCCTGTTCGCTACCTTGCGCCCTACTACCCGCGAGGGCTGGTTGCCGGAGCTTGGCGCCTGGGGTGAGAAAGTGATCTTTACCGACACCGTCGGCTTTATACGCGACCTCCCCGATGAGCTGCTCAACGCCTTTAGAGCTACGCTCGAAGAGTTGCACGACGCCACCTTGCTGTTGCATGTCGTCGATGCCGCCAGCCCTGGCGCGCCTGATCGCGCTAGGGCGGTCAATCGCATCCTGGACGAACTCGGACTTATGCAGCAGCGGGTAGTGGTGCTCAACAAGAGCGACATCGCCGAAGCCGATGTGCTGCATCAGCTTCAGGATCGCTTTGAGGCGTTGAGCGTGTCGGCGCTGACCGGCGCCGGGTTAGCAGCGCTCAAGGCTCACCTGGCTGCCATCGTCGAGGGTCGGCGTGCGCCGCCGAGTCGCGCCGCCACCCTGTCAGAGCGTAAACTTCACCTCGTACCCTGAATCACCACCGGCCCACCTGTCTCTTGCACCCGGACCTCATAACCGTCGAGGGTGCTGGGCAGCTGCTCGGTTAACGCTGCCGTAGCGTGCGTAACCAGCAGGAGCAGGCAGGGCTTCCCCTGGTGCTGGCCGGTGCCGATTCCGACCACACCGGGGAGCTGCATGAGCCAGCCTTGGTGCTTAAGCTGTACGGCGAGGATTCCTTCTGCTGTAGGTTCGGTAGGGGTATGGGACATGGCTGGGCCTCCTATAAAACCTACCCGCCAAGGAAGATCATAAACCTTGGCGGGTAGGTTAAGTCACACGGGCGGCTTCTAGACCAGGCGGATGCCCAGCAGCGCCTGTACGAAGCGGATGTCGTTGTGGATGGTCACCGCCGAGGAGCCTGCGAAGAGCAGCCCCACTGCGTTCCGGTTCATATCGCACAGCAGGCTGCCGGAGTCGCCCCCGGCGGACATGTTGGTGGTAACTAGCTGGCGGCACATGGTAGCCACCTTGCCGCCACCGTAGTTGACATTAACCGTGGCGTTGATGGCGATCACCCGGCCGGTGGTGTAGTTGGTGGTGCGCCCGGTTTTCTGAACGATCTGGTCGACATCTACCGTAGCCACCCCCTGCACATAGCCAATCCAGTAGATCTCGCGGTCGAGCCAGTGGAACGGCCCTTCGGCAATAGCGGCATCGACGAAGTTGCACGACCCGTCGAAGCGGATCGGCACAAAGCGCGCCAGCCGCGCCACCACGTCGTTCGGAAAGGTTCCGCCATCATGCGGGCCCGGTTGCAAGATGGCGTCGCCTAAGCGCGCGTCGTTGGAGTTAGCCAGGACGTGGTTGTTGCTCAGCATGTAGTAAGCCCGCGGGATGGCCGGGTAGGGGGTAGCATCGAACACCGCCGTGGCCATGGTGCCGGCGGTGATCTTGAAGTGACCGACACTATAGCCCCCTTCGACCGGGCGCACGCGGGTGGCCAGCGTCTGCACGCCGAGCTCTTCAGGAGTGATGGCCTGGGGCGTGCCGCCGGCAAAAATCATGCCGGTCTCGATCACGTCGGTCGGGATTTTATCGACCTGCTTAGGGATCTTGTCGCCGTCTGAAAGCAGGCCTGGATCGACCTTGTGCGAGACGAAGACCGTCAGGCTCAAGGTGCCGGTATCGACGCCGCCCTTGATTTTGTGGCCGATACCCACGCCTTGCACGTTGGCTCTGGCCAGTAACTGGCTCTGCTGCTTGTCGATGGCGTTGGCAACAGCCAAGCTGTCGCCGGTGAGTTGCTGCTGAAGCACAATGGCTCCTCCAGAATCAGAAGACAAGTAAACGAGTATTCAAGTACTCAAGTAGGGGCGAAACCCTTAAGCCGCTCAGACTGTCGGCTAGCTGTCCGACCCCCAGGCACTGCCGGTTCTCGAGCGGGACAGTATGCCGCCGCGCATAACCATCTTCACTCTCTAGGGTACCGTCATAACGACCGACCTCCCTGGGGTCTCGCCTCGCTTACTGGTCCTAGCTGCTCCCCCGAGCAGCGGCCTAGCAGGGCTGGCAGCGATGGCGATGGCGCTAGTCTGCCACGGCTTCAGGGTAGACGCAGTGACGGCTGCTGTGGAGGCCCCTTCACCTAGCAGCCTTTGGTAGGCTAAGCGGCATGCTCGAGCCCAAATTCATCCGCGACAACCCCGAGGCGGTGCGCCAGGCCATCCGCGCCAAGCAGCTCCACGGCAGCCTAGCCAAGTTGGATAGCTACCTGCTGCTAGAGGAGGAGTACCGCCTGCTCAGAATCGACCTGGAGGCCAAGCAGGCGCGCCGTAACACCGAGAGCAAACGGATCGGCGAGCTTAAGCGCCAGGGCCACAGCGCCGAGGCGCTGATGCATGACATGGCACAACTCTCCGCTGAGGTCAAAAAACTCGAGGAGCGCGCGCGCAGCCTGGAGGAGCAGCTGCAGGCGCTGCTCTTGGAGATCCCCAATCTCCCCCACCACAGCGTGCCGTATGGCGAGAGCGAGCACGATAACGTGGTGGTGCGCGAGCAGGGCACCAAATCGCGCTTTACCTTTACCCCCAGGCCGAGCTGGGAGCTAGCCACTAAGCAGGGCTGGATCGACCTAGAGGCCGGCGTTAAGTTAGCCGGGGCCGGCTTTCCGGTCTTTCGCGGCCCCGGAGCGCGGCTGGTGCGGGCCTTAAGCAGCTTTTTCCTGACCACCCTGGCGGAGCACGGTTACGAGGAGGTTATCCCGCCGCTGTTGGTTAACGCTGCTACCGCTACCGCTACCGGCCAACTCCCCGACAAGGAGGGGCAGATGTACCAGGTCGAGGGCGGCCTCTACTTGATTCCGACTTCTGAAGTGCCCGTCACCAACCTGTTCCGCGACCAGATCCTGGATGAAACGCTCCTGCCGATTAAGCTCTGCGCCTTCACCCCCTGCTTCCGGCGCGAGGCCGGCAGCTACGGCAAGGAGGTGCGCGGCATCAACCGGGTACATCAGTTCGACAAGGTAGAGATGGTGCAGTTCACCCACCCCGAGGCGAGCTATCAAGCGCTCGAGGCGATGACCGAGTTAGCCGAAGGGCTGTTAGCGGCCCTTGAACTCCCCTATCGGCGGCTGTTGATGTGCAGCGGCGACATGGGCTTTACCCAGTCCAAGAAGTACGACTTAGAGGTGTGGGCCGCCGGTCAGGAACGCTGGCTCGAGGTCAGCAGCATCAGCAACATGGAGGCATTTCAGGCGCGGCGCCTGGCCACCCGCTTCCGCTCGGCAGGCAAGGGGAAAATTGAGTTGGTGCATACCTTAAACGGGAGCGCGCTAGCCCTGCCGCGCACCATGGCGGCGCTGCTGGAAACTCACCAGAACCAGGACGGCAGCGTAAACATCCCCGCCGTGCTGCGCCCCTTCTTTGGCGCCGAGCGGATGGGGTGAGGCAGCGGTGGGAAGTAGGATATGGGATTTTCCCTACCACCTACCACCCACTACCTACTCGACCGTGCGCGGCACCTTGAAAAAGCCGTCCTGAGCCTCGATGGCCAGCCCCAGCACCGATTCTTGCGGCAGACCATCCTGGACTACGTCGTCACGCCAGACGTTGACCGCGTCGATGGGACGGACCAGCGGCGCGACGCCCTCGGTAGCGAGGTCACGGAGTTGCTCAAAATACTCGAGGATCGCGTTCAGATCGGCCTTAAGTGACTGCGTCTCCTCGGCGCCGAGCTCGAGCCTGGCCAAGGTTTTGAGGTGCTCCATCTCCTGGTCGCTGATCATGGTGTCAGTTTACACTCCAAAGCAGTTAGTCAGAAAAACCTGAATCGGGGAAGGTCATGAGGGCTTTCCTCCCACCGCCTACTGCCCTCACGCTGACAAGCCGATCCAGACCAGCTACGTTCTAAACAGGACATCCTCCCGGCGGAAGTTCCGGTAGGCGAAGCCAAGCAGCAGCGCGGTGTAGACCAGGCTCGAGCCCCAGGTCAGGATGAGTTGCAGCGGGGTGGCGCTGGCCTTAATGATGCCGTCCATCACCAGCAGGGTGTTTAACACCGGCACCAGGTAAATGGGGGCTGTCAGGGCAAAGAAGTCAGCGAACTGCAAGCCGATCACCGGCACGATCAGGATGATCGAGAGCGGCGCCACATACGACTGAGCCTCCTTAAAGGAGCGGGCGAACATGGTGATGCCGATCAGCAGCGCCGCCATCAGCGCGGCCGTAAGCACTGAGGTGAGTACGAGCAGCGCAATACCGCCAGGGCTGACGTTGAGGGTGCCGCCCATAATCTGCATTATCTCTCCCATCCCCTCGCCCAAGAGCCGGTGCAGCAAGGTTCCGCTCAGCAGGTAGCCGAGAATAGCCATCAGCCCCGCCGAGAGGCCGAACACCGTAGTGGCCAGGAACTTGCCTAGGACCACTTCGAGGCGCCGGATGGGAGCGACTAACAATACCTCCAGCGTGCCGCGCTCCTTCTCGCCGGCGGTGGCGTCGATGGCGGTCATCTGCGCGCCGGCCAGCATCCAAATAACGATGAAGAAGGGGATCAGCCAGCCGAGCTGACCGGCTGCGCGCTCCGCCGGCAGGCTGGCGTCGATGTTGTTCAGCGCTACCGGCTCGAGCACCGCCGGATCGAGCCCGGCAGCGGCCAGCCGCTGTGCCACCAGCATTTCGCGATAGGCATCGACCGCGCTTTGCAACCTGCGGGCAGCAAGCTCGCTGCGCATGTTGCCGTGCTTGCTGAAAATTTGTAGGGTGACGCGCTCACCGCCGGCAAGCGCCTCGGCCACGCCCGCCGGAACAGCCAGGGCAGCCAGATACTGGTCGGTCTCAACGCTGGCGAACGGGTCGGCCACCTCTTCCAGGCTAATATTATGAGCCACCAGTAAGCTGCGCAATTCGCTGGGGATGTCGTTAAGCCCTCTCACGCCAACCACGGTAACCGCTTCGGCCTCGCGCTGAAACAGCCCGCCCAGAAAGTAAGGGAGGCCAAAGATGACGATGGGCAGCACCAAAAAGGGGATTAGCAGGTTGCTGATGATGGCCCGCCGATCGCGCAGGGTCGAGAGGATCTCTTTTCTGGCTACGTGCAGGATCAGTTCACGCCTCATGCCAAGACCTCCTGGCTCCCTTCCACAGTGGCGAAAAAGGCCTGCTCAAGGCTCTTAGCGCCGTGTTGGGCTTTGAGCGCCGCGACGCTGTCCAACGCCACCAGCCGACCCTGGTAGATGATGGCGGCGCGGTCGCACAGCTCCTCGACCTCGCTCATCACATGGGTGGAGTAAATTACCGTGCGGCTGTCGCTAGGGTAGCGCTTGACAAAGTTAATAACCGCCCGCCGCGCCATCACGTCAAGGCCCACGGTGGCCTCGTCGAAAAAGATAATGGGCGGGTCGTGGATGACTGCCCGGGCGATCACGATCTTCTGCTTCATGCCGGTCGAGAACTGATCGCAGCGGCGCTTCAGGGTATCGCCAAGCTCGAGCAGCGCGTCGAGCACCTCAATGCGGGCTTCGATCTGCGGCGGGGTTAAGCGGTAGAGCTTACCGAAGTAGTGCAGCACCTCGCGGCCCGTCAGGCGGTCATAAAGCCCCATGCCACCGTTGACCACACCGATGCTGGAGCGCACCTGTTCGGCCTGGGTCAAAATATCAAAGCCGCCCACCGTAGCCTGCCCCCGATCCGGCTTAAGCAGGGTGGCCAGGATGCGCAAGGTGGTGGTTTTGCCGGCGCCGTTGGGGCCCAAGAGCCCAAATACCTCGCCGGCCTTAACCGAAAAGCTCAGATCGGTCACGGCATGTACCGGGCCGAACGACTTGTGGAGGTTCTTGAGGTCGATCATGCTAGCCCCTTTCCGCAAAGCACTATAGCCCGAGAGGGCCGCGTGCCGCCAGTCATGGAAGGACCTGTCGCCCAAGACGTTCTGGCCGGTAGCCTAGCTGCACTGATGTAGTCGATCTCTATCGCTCAAACTCGCTTCGAGGAACTCCTGATTGCCGGATTATGGAGCGCAAGGTTCCCAGCCGCAGTTCCTTGTGGTCCGGCACCGGGACTGTGGTGCTGCCCTCTGCCGTGTGCCTTTGCATCACGATGTGACTGCCCCGCCTGCGCACCTCCAAAAAGCCATGCCGCCCAAGAATGCCGCAGACCTCCCGGCCGGACAGTGGCCGGAGACTACCCACCTACGGCGATTTCTAGTTGGGTGACATACACTTCATCGTGCAGCCGGCGCTGCACCTCCTCCGCAGGAGCAATCTCAAAGAAGAGCTCGAGCGCCTCACGGAGGTTGTTCCGGGCCTCCTCTATGGTCTCGCCTTGACTGGCAATGTCCAGCTCGGGGCACAAAGCCACATAGCCCTCGCCCTCGCGCTCGACAATAGCCGTGAGCCTTTTTGTCATGACCCTCTCCATCTGCGGTGCATTGTACCATCCGCTGCCGACTCGGCGCCCGTCTCCCCAAGGACTGCGCTAACCGGTTGCCGAAGAAGCGCAGCGACTGAGGCAGTCCGAGTTGAGCGCCAGCATCTCACGCCCGCCCCAGTCTGGTTCACGATGCAAATGCATTACCGCGACAACCAGAATCCCATCAGCTTCTTACCCCATATGGGAATCGCCGCACTAATGAGCGTCGGACTTCACCCTCGAGAACCATCCAGGCACGCGGATAAGCGATGGCGCGTTGCACCGCCGAATACACTTCAACGGCAAAATTATGCCCGAGGCCCGGTTCCACATCTTCATAGTAATTGAATGGCCTCAGAAGGCTCCGCCTCTGCGTCCGGATGAAAGTGAAAACTCATCCCTCGAAACTATTCCATATCTTCGCAAAAACCTACTCGCCTGGGACGGCTGCAATGGCACCCGACCGAATCTCTGCCAGACGCCTCCGGCCAACTGCTGCCCATTTCTTGTCGAGTTCTGACTCCGAGCGCGCTCCTCTACCGGCAGAGACCCTGCTTCACTTATTAGATCTTTAATCTTCATGTCATCACCTCAACTCTCGAAAGCCTTTAGGCCGGACTAGTAGATTATACCGCACGTGCGGCATAGCACGCCAAATCGGATGGGCGCCCAAGTCCGTGCCTAACAATGCAACAGATGGAATGCCGGGTGGTCATCGCCCTCCTTAGATCCCCTTGAGCGACTCCAGCGATAAGATGGTCTTCTCTCACACCTCGGACGAGGCCTCGAGTATACACGAAGAGATTCATCTTGGATGCCCGATCCGTCGTCTCCAAGGCTCGCTAACGGCTTAGCTCAAGGGCGCGGCCAAGGCGAATAAACCAAGCCTCTCCCTGATTCTAAACCAGAGTCCAGGCAAAGCGCGGCTGCGTCCCTTGCAGCAACTGGTCAAGCTGTTTATTGGACAAGATAATCGCTCAGCCTTTGCAACAATCGCCTATGACGCTCCGGAGCAACCGAACCAATGGACCCAACGAGGCTCTTGCGAGGCAAGGTGGCTAGGAAGCCGAGCCTGCTAAGGGAAGCAGTTTTAAGACCACTTGATGGGAAGTCGGCATCTAACGTGTTGATAATTTCATCAAATCCTTTCACCTCTTGGTGTAACTGGGTAGAGACGCCACACACAAGAAAGTCTCGGTAGGACGGCATTTCACGCAAAACAAGAGCAGGGCGATTTTTAACCGTCCCATCGGCCTGCGGCAAGGGGGTCAGAGCGATATCACCTGCCTTCATATGCGGGATTGACCACTTTGACATCGTTTAGGGAGTATTCCTCTTCATCATCTACATAGGCACCAGCAAGGCTGCGCTCAGCGAGCGACTGCCACAGGGCACGTTCAGAGTCTTGTCCTGGTAAAACCGTAACGATCAGTTTCGTATTAGGCTCGAGCTCCAGCGCTTCGTCCAGAAGGATGCGCTCTCCATCAAAATGAGCGGTCACGGAAACGGTTTTCATATATGAATTGTAGCAAGAAAGAGGGACGGCAGCTTAACGGTCAAGCTAAGTGGTGCGGGGCTGGCGCAGAAGCCAATGAGAGCCAGACACCTTCAAGTTGCACCGGAACCAGCTCAAAGCATGGATGGCCCCGCATCCGCTTGAGCGCCTGGTTAGGCGCGGGGTATGCATGCAGAGTTAGGGCTCTGGCCCGCCTTCTTGAGTCAGGATCTGGTCGATCGTCTCCTTCAGAGCCGCCGCACGATTGGCAGCCACGTCCCACACGATGTCGTAGTCTACCGTGAAGTAGCCGTGGATCAAACGATCTCGCATGCCGGCCATGACACACCACGGCACCTGCGCATGCTTTGCCTGGAAATCCTCCGGGATCTGCTTCGCGGCCTCACCCATGATCTCGATACTGCGGACAAAGCCTCGTCGCAGCAGCTCATCCTTCAGGAAGTCCGCCTTGGAGAGCGTAGCCGCTCGTTCCGCGAGGAACTCGGCCTCCTCCCGGATGTGACGCAGGTACTCAAGCGGCCCAAAGGACATCCTCCGCCTCACGAAGAATGTGCGGGCCAAGGTATGGACTGAGTGCCTCCGTCGTGACAACATCAACACGCCGCCCAAGAACTTCATCCAGCAGAAAAGCCAACTCCATAAAGCTGTCCAGCGTCTTCATCGCGGGGTCGAACTCTACAAGCACATCTACGTCACTCGCTGGTGTGGCTTGGTTCCGGAGAACCGAGCCGAATAGCGCCAGGCGCCGCACACCGAGGCGCCGGATCGCCGCCTCGGCGGATCGCAGGCGCGCAATCGCTTGCTCACGGGTGAGGGTCTCATCATCCATACGCACAATCTACCTGAGGATCACACTCACCTCAAGGCGCCCAGCGTCTAGCCTCCGTGGTGAAGCGTACGCAGCGGTTCTTGCCGCACGTCGCTTTCGACCACCCGGTTAGAGCCCACTGTCACTTTACGTCTTCCAGTTTCGTGCCACGGCCCGCACGAAGGCTCTGGCGCGCCCGCTCGATCCTTTGCAGGAACCGCAGATCGTTTTCCAGTCGGTAGTCGAACCAGTCGTCCTCCGACTCAAAGCCGATGAGCACTCCCGCGGGTCTGCCGTGGCGGGTGATCACGATTTCACCGGTTGCCGCCTCGCGGAGATACCGCGACAGGCCGTCCTTGACTTTCGCCAATGGGACTTCCTTCACTTTCCTTCTGACTTTCCGTGCCTCGCCAGCCATGTTGCAGCCTCCGATTTCGGCACTATCGCCAACACCTCAACATACTGCTCCCTTACGTCGTAGAACACTCGTACGTCGTCGATCCGAAGACGGTACTGCGGTTGCGAGAGTTTTCGGAGCCGCTTGATGCGGCTCCGACTGAGCCTCTCGGGTTCGTGCCGAAGATGCGTTTCGATCCCTTCACGGACCTCGGTGCGGACATTGGCCTTCAGTTCGTCGAGATCCAATATTGCCTCCGGGGCCAAAATGATCTCGTACGGCATTCTAGCCAGATTATAGCCATAAAGCCTCGCGAGCGCTAGTGCGCTCTAACGCGGCGAAGGCAACGGATCCGCCCTCCTTAGGCTCCTGCAAGCGACTCTAGCAGCCGCCACAGCGCCCGGTAGCCTAACCGCAGCGAGGCGGGCTCGAGCCACTCCGTTAAGCGGTGCGCGTCACCGCCATGATAGACGCCAAAAGCAATGGCTGGCAGGCCGACCGCCATAGCGGCATTGGCGTCGGTACTGCCGGCGCTGAGGCAGGGGGTGACACCGACCTCTAATAGCGCCGCCTGGGCCGCGGTCACCAGCTGCTCATTAGGAACGGTGGCGGCAGGCCGATTACCGACTACGCGCAGTGTGAGCTCTACGCCGTGGCGCTTGGCCACCCGGCGGAGCCGCGCTACTGCCTCGGCTTCCAGGCTGGCCAGCACGCCGGCGTCAAGGCTGCGCAGGTCGAGATTGAATCCGGCCCGCTGGGCGATAGCGTTAATGCTGGTACCACCCCACACCTGCCCCACGTTGAAGGTGGTGCGCGGTGCGCTCGGCAGCTTCAGCCGGGTGAGCGCCTGGATCGCTTCGCCTAGCGCATGGACCGCGCTGGGGCTGGGGAAGTCACCCCAGGAATGTCCGCCCTTGGCGCTTAGCTCCACCTCGTAGCGCTTAGAGCCCACCGCAGCGTGGACGATGGTCCCCAAGTGGCCGTCTACCGCTATCATCAGGTCGAAGTCCTGAGGGCGCAGCGAGAGCAGCTGACGGATGCCGCGCAGGTCACCCAACCCCTCTTCGCCTACCGTGGCCGCCAGCGTGAGGCGCGGGCGGGGGGGTGCCTCGGGTGCCGCTTGCAGCGCCTGCAGCAGCGCGGTGACGATAGCCAGGCTGGCGCTGTTGTCGCCGATGCCCGGCGCGCAGAGCCGGCCCCCGCTCTCTTTCACGGTGACATCGGTGTCGGGGTCAAAGATCGTATCGAGGTGAGCGGCCAGCAGCACCCGCGGCCCGCTACCCGCTAGCTCAGCCATGACGTTACCTACGCTATCGCGGCTTACCTCAGCCCCTGCTTGCTGCCACAGCTCGGCAATCAGCTCGCCTCGCGCCGTTTCGGCAAAGGTCGGCGCCGGAGTCTGACAGATACGCCTGAGCAAGCCGATCAGTACCTCTTGGCTAGGCACTAGGATAGTCATCGCTCACTACGACATCACCATAAATTGCCTCCGAGACGCATTTCGCCACATCGCTAGCTAGCCAGATGCTACCGTATAGGTCACATCTCGTCCTTGAGCGTGGCGATCCCTTCCCGCAGGGCGTACAGCGCCGCCTGGGTGCGGTTATTGAGGCGCAGTTTGGAGAATATCTCCGACAAGCGATTGCGCACCGTCTTTTCGCTAACATTTAGCGCCTCGGCGATCTGCTGATTGGAGTCGCCGCGGGCCAAGTAGCGCAAGATCATCGCCTCGCGCTCAGTTAGCTCGGAAAGGGGGTGCTCGGGGTGGTGAGGCAGCTCCTCCTTGATCTTCTTAAACTCATCGAGGATGCTGGCCGCCATCTCGGCATTGAGCAGCGTTTCGCCCTCGGCCACGCGCCTGATGGCGTCGATCAGATCGGCGGAGTC
>JAGXSO010000051.1 GCA_018333775.1 Truepera sp. | reverse complement strand
AAAGCAGTCCTGCGAGCGCAACCAGCGGAGTTGCCCAATGGCGCCGCTGACTAAGCGCTGCTTGATCTCGCGCACCATGGGGGCAAAGAGCTGGTTGTGACCGGGCATGAACACCAGCCCGGTGCCGCGGAGGGCGTTAACGATGGCGTCAGCCTGCTCTAAGCTGGTGCAGAGCGGCTTTTCGCAGAGAATGTGCTTGTTGGCGGCAACGGCGTCCAGGACCGCCACCCCGTGCAGGTGGTGGGGTAAGGCGATAATCACCGCATCGATCTCCCGGTAGTCAGCCAGCATCACGCGCCAGTCGTGAAACAGCGCCGGGTTGTGGCCGAGCTGCTCGCTGCGCAGCTTAAGCTGCTCGTCCGAGACATCGCACAGGGCCGTGCAGACGAGCTTGTCCGGGTGTGCCAGGATGCCTGCCGCGTGGGCTTGCGAGATGCCGCCGGCGCCGATGATGGCGAGTCGCAGTGGGGGGGTTGGTTGCTTCATGCTTTCCTCCTATAGCCGATCTATAGCCGATAGCGGACTTGCAGCTTAATCACGGCTGCCCGCCGAGCTTCAAGTTCACAACTGACGCGCCCGTTGTGCAGCTCGAGCGCTGCCTGGGGCCGGCCGAGCAGATCGCAGCGCGTGGCGCCGGTCAGCTCGAGCCACCCCGAGCCGATGACTGCCGTCTGGGGCGCATCTGAGGCATTCAGCAGCCGCACCGACAGGCACCACCCGTGCTCGGAGACCTGACCCGCCGGATCAAACTCAAGGTGGAGGGTCTGAACCGGCCCCTCCGGCAGCGACAGCAGCGCCCCCTGGCTGGGCAGCACGGTAGAGCTGGCAAGCTCGCCGAGATGTTGGATAAGGGGCGTAGCTTGCGCCGCCTCACGGCCCACTCTGTGCGCAGCTGTTTCGTTAAAAGGCCCGGCGTGCGGGTAGAGGCGGTAGCGGGCCATAACCTGTCCCGGCTGGTGCGCACGGAAGTTGGTCTCCCAATAGTTGTTAGTGACCCAGCCGATCAGGTACGGACGGCCCAGGACGAACTGGCGCTGGTAATGCCCGAAGTGAAAATCGCCTAGCTGCACCATCGGGTTCTCGGGCATGGTGATGGTGACGCCCTGCTGATCATTAGAGAAGTCCACCCAGTTTTGCACTGTGAAGTAGTCCCGGCAGACCCCAGGGAGCTGATCCACCTCGGGGATGATGGCCTGTGCGCCCACATCGATACGCGCAGTGGCCCCGGGCAGCTCGAACGGAAAGACGAGATAGGTAGCTTCGGGGTGGTCGCTGAGGCCCAGTTGCCAACGCGACAAGCACTCGAGGTAGTCGCCATCAGCAGGCAGGCTAACCTCTTGCGTCAGCGGACCGGCGCAACCGGGAGCCGCTATGGTCTGCACCACCGTGATCCCCAGCGGCGTGCGCCTCACCTGGTGGGCCAGGAGTCGGCTGGGAGCGCTGCGGCGCGCCCGCCAGCCCGGCCGCCAGCCCGGCGGGATCTCCGCTAGCGGGGCGTCCCAGTGCTGGTCGAACAGGAGCCGGCGCGGCCAGTCGTGAGTAGAGTCCGCTACCTGCTCGTGCAGGTACTGGTTTAGGCGATACGGCGCGTTAGTATCCACCCACTCATGCTCGAGCCGCTTATCGTAAAGCGAGACGATCCCGCCCCGCTCGCGATCAAAGGTGAGGCGGTAGCGGTGATTCTCTACCGTCGCCTCCTCGCTAAGCCAGGTCTCAAGCTTGACGAGCGAGCACCGCGGGACCACGGTGTAACCGCACCCCTCCACCGTAGTAGGCGGCAGCGCCCACTGGCCAGCCACCTCCTTGACTTCGTTCAGGACAGCGTCGCGATCCTGATGATGGCGGCCCGCGGTGGTATCGCTCGCTACTCCACGCGGGTTAAGGGTAAAAGCCGGGACCGGACCGCTCAGCGTGCGCCGCCAGGGGAGTGGATTGAAGACCAGTAGATCTTCAGGCTGCTTGCGCTCCACCAGCTGTGCAAAGTCCGCCAGGGCGTCGCGCCGCAACAGCCGGCTCAGGCTGCGGGCGGTATAGGCGTAACTGGCCTTGTGGTACCACTGGCTGTGCGTGTCCTCGCTTTCCGGCTGCCGGATGGAAATGTCAGCTCCCCAGGTATGCTCGTCCCAGAGGTGCAGGTTCCAGTAGGCAGCGTCGCGGTGCCGGGCGAAGGACTGCCGCGCCCAACGGCCCGCACCGCCGAGAGCGGCAAAGAGGGCATCGGCGTGGCGCAGCATCTCGCGGCTCCGGCGGTTGATGGCCACTTCGCGAGCCGAGCTAGCACAGCCGAAGTTCCAGAAGTCCGTCCAGTCGCCGCGAAAGGTCCTAAGCTCGCTCAGGTAAGGTTTAACGGCCTCCCACCAGATGCGGGGCGTCGCCATGACCAGGCGCGGCTGCTTGCCCTGGGCGTTCCAGGCCTCGATAAACGGCGTAAAATCAAAGGCCGAGCCGTTGTCGCCATACGGGTGATAGCTTTGCAACAGCAGGATCGGCAGGGGGTAGTCGATCTCCTGAAGGTAGGCTTGCAGGCGGGGCCAGCGCACGGCCTCAAACTCCTCAGCGTTGCGGCCGATCCCTTCGCGCCAGCCTTTATCATAGGGCCAGCCGTTGAAAACGGGCAGGCTGCGCCCCGATGGCCCCTGCCACAAAAACGGGTAGGGCCGGGGGGCCATGGGCCCGCCGAAGTGCGAGTTAATCGCCATGGTGAACCCTTCGATGCCGCAATCTAACAGGACATCGACAAAGGGCCAGTTGACGCCGTTCACATCGCAGTGCATGGCGTGCCTGACGGTGAAGCCGTAATCTTCTCGCAGCGTGCGCACGAACTGCAGCGACTCGATTAGCTGATCGGTGTCCACCAGTGGGGTCAGGTGGGCCAACATCCCGGTGATCTCGATCCGCCCGGCGCGCTCAAGCGCTTGCAGGCGCGCAATGTCCCGACTTGAGGCGTAGCGCAGCCAGGCTTGCAGCGTCGCCGTCGTCTCGACGGTCCAGCGGAAAGCCCCGTCCCCCTCATGGTCGGCATACCTGTCGGCTAGCTTAAGCGCCTCGTCGATAAAGCGGGTGGCCAGGTCCCAGAGAATCGGCTGATCGACGGTGTAGCCGATATCGGTATGGCTGTGGTGGATCAGGTAGATGGTCTGGATCTCCGGCATACCGACTCCCGCGCCGCCCCAGCAGCAACTCGCGCACGGTAGCGCTTAAGTCGCTAGACAACTGGACTAGTCCAATTTATACTGGCCTCATCCGCCTTGTCAACAAGGCCCAACTATGTTCTGGCGCCGCACCACTCAGCCCATCCTGCCACCCTGCCACAGCCCGGCTCCCGCGGGGCGTTACGACCTGTACCCGGCCTATCCCCTACCGGAGCGCAGTCACTCTGAAGGGCCCCCGCAGCAGATCGGACGCGGCTTTGCTGCGCTGGCCGAATGCTTGGCCGGGCGCCCGCGGATCGTCATTGACGGCTATGGCGGCGTGCTCTGGCCGGTGTTTCGCGAGCGGCTGGAGCGCGCCTTGGCGGAAGTGGAGGTAGAAGCTAGCTGGCTGGCAGTTGACCAAGCTCTCAGGCCAGAAGCGGAGATAGCGCGATTAGTGGCGCCGTTTTTAGGCGACGACCCGCTTTTTGGCACGCGCTTCACCGGGTCGCTTAAGGACTTCTTCGATCAGGCCAAACTTAATGAGTTGCGCCCCGCCTCGGGGGTGAGCATCCTCTACGGCACCGGCGCCGCGCTGGCCGGTTGGACTGAAGCGTTCCTGATATACCTCGACGTGCCTAAAAACGAGATTCAGTACCGAGCCCGCGCCGGCAGCATCGCTAACTTGGGCCGCAGTTCGGCAGACGACCCCAAAGCAATGTACAAACGGTGCTACTTTGTGGACTGGGTCGCGCTCAATCGGCACAAAGCCGAGCTGCTGCCCCACCTCGACCTGATCGTTGACGCGCAGAACCCCGACGATCCCGCCTTTATGACCGGTGAGACGCTACGCGCTGGGCTCGAGCGCATGGCGCACACCTACTTCCGGGCGCGCCCCTGGTTCGAGCCCGGCCCCTGGGGCGGTCAGTGGCTCAAAAAGACGATCCCCGACCTGCCGCAGGACGCTCCTAACTACGCCTGGTCGTTCGAGCTGATCACTCCTGAAAACGGCCTGGTGTTCGAGAGCACGGGCCAACGGCTGGAGGTCTCCTTCGATCTCCTGATGTACCAGAACCACCGCGCCGTCCTGGGCGATAGCGCCGAGCGCTTCGGTTACGACTTCCCTATCCGCTTCGACTATCTGGATACCTTCGACGGCGGCAACCTCTCGCTGCAATGCCACCCCCGACCGGAGTATATTCGCCAGTTTGGCGAGCGCTTCACGCAGGACGAGGCGTATTACATTATGGACGCCAAACCTGGCGCGAAAGTCTATCTGGGGTTTCAAGGCGGTATCGACCCGCAAGGCTTCGAACAGGCGCTGTCTGACTCCTTACCGCTGGAGGTCGAGGCCTTCGTGATGACCGTGCCGGCACGCCGGCACGCGCTGTACCTGATTCCCAGCGGCACCATTCATTGCTCCGGCCAGGATGCGTTGGTGCTCGAAATCAGCGCCACACCTTACATCTTTACCTTCAAGCTGTATGACTGGCTGCGGCCCGACCTAGACGGACGACCCCGGCCGCTCAACGTTGCGCGGGCCCTGGCCAACCTGGACTTCCAGCGCCAGGGCCGGCGCGTCCATCATGAGCTGATCTCGCAGCCACGTCTGCTCGCGTCAGGGCCGAGCTGGCAAGTAGTGCATCTGCCTACTCACCGGGAGCACTTCTACGATGTGCATCGCCTCGAATTCGATGATCGCGTGGAGGTCGCGACTGAGGGCTCCGTACATGTCCTCACGCTGGTAGCAGGCGAAGCTGTACTGCTCGAGGCCGGGCCAGGCGCCCAGCAACTGTTCAGCTATGCCGAAACCTTTGTGGTGCCCGCCGCCGCCAACACTTACCGCCTGACCAACCGGGGCACCGTCCCCGCCAAGGTCATCAAGGCGTTTATTAAACCCGGACCCCAACCGTGACCCGGCACGTCATCGCCATGGATGTCGGTGGGACCTCGCTCACGACCGGCCTCGTCCGGCAGGACGGCCAGCTAACTAACTTAAGCCGCATCGCCATCGACTCCTCCGGCACGGCGGAAGAGCTTCTGGGGGCCTTCACCGACGCGCTAAAGAGCTGCTTGGCCCGCGCTCAAGGGGCCCGGCTGACGCCGGTAGGGATCGGCATCGCTATCTGCGGACCCTTTGACTATCAGCGCGGTATCAGCCTGATGCAAAACCTCGGCAAGTACGACCATCTCTACGGGGTCAACGTTATGCAGGAGCTGCGCCGGAGGCTGGCGCTGCCACCATCGTTACCCCTCGTGTTCGATGTCGATAGCTGGAGCTTTGCTCGCGGCCAAGCCTGGTTGGGCGCCGCCCGGCGTTACCGCCGGGTTATCGCTTTTACCATCGGCAGCGGCGTCGGTAGCGCGTTTGTGGTCGATGGTGAGGTGGTCGCGGACGGACCGGGTGTGCCGCCGCTCGGTTGGATTGCCGGGCAACCCTACCAAGGCGGCATACTCGATCATTACGTCGGGCGGCATCAGCTGATCGCCCGCTATCAGGCGCTGACCGGGCTGAGGCTCGAGGTGGCGGAGATCGCCCAGCGGGCCAGCCAGGGTGAAGCGGAGGCGGCTAGCGTCTTTAGCGAGGTCGCAACAACGTTAGGCAACTTTATCCGCGAACGGCATGTCATCCCCTTTGGCGCAGAGTGCCTGGTGTTTGGCGGGCGGATCGCACAATCGTTCGCCCTGCTGCGCCCGGCGCTAACGCAATCGCTTAAGGGGGTCTCCGGACTCAAGGCTATTCTGGCTGTCAACAACAGTGTGCGCAGCTCTTTGCAGGGGGTGACAAGGCTGGTTTTGATCTTGTCTAGCGGTTGTCGGTGATAAGATAATTAACGTTTGGGTCGCGCCCGATGCCGGCCAGTAAAGGATGCCCTATGACCATTTCCACTCCGCAACGGCTCGAGCGGCTCAAGGTCCGCCTCGATGAGCTCCGGTTCTGGCTGGTCCGTGATCACCTAGACCTCACCCAATGGTCGTTTAACGGTCTGCCGTTGGCGCTGGGCGCTCCCTGGCCCGAGCGGGACGCCGTGCAGCAGTTAGCCCACCCCGAAGTTGCTATCCCCGCGGCCTGGCCCATCGCCGAGACCTGGCTCGAGCTCGACGTCGGCGGCGAAAGCCTGTTAACCGTCGCCTACGCCCGCAGCCAAGAGCAGTTCGGCCTCGACCCTTACCATCAGCGTTTCCCGTTGCAGGCCGACACTTTTAGCCTTAAGATCGAGATGGTCGCCCGGCTCCCGTTTGGCGTTCCGCACCCCGACCCGCGCCTGCGCTTAGCCCGTGCGATCTGGCTCGATACAGCACTAGACAGCTACTGCCGCCTGCTCAGCCTGGTTCTCGAAACCTCCCAAAAGCTCGCCGAGCAGGAGGTGGCACCAGTCTTGCTGCGCGCCGCCGAACGCTCGCTCACCATCCTCGACTGGCCCAGCCACACCCCGGACTATCTGCCTCGCTTACAGGGGAGCGAGCTGTTTAACCGCCTGTGGCAAGCCCCGAGCGGTCTAAGCAGCCATCCGCCGGCCTTGAGCGAAGCTCAGCGCGGCAGCGTAATATCGGCTCACGAACAGCTTAAGCGCGAGCTGCGCGAGCTGCAAACCCGCTATCCGCCCCAGGGGAGGCTACTCCTCTCGGGCCACGCCCATATCGATCTGGCCTGGCTGTGGCCGATTGAGGAGACCCGTCGCAAAGCGCAGCGGACCTTCTCTGGGATGCTGTCTCTGCTGGCACGCTACCCCGAGTTCACCTTCAACCAGTCGCATGCGCAGTACTACGCCTGGCTGGAAGAGGATGACCCGAACCTGCTAGCCGGCATCAAGGCTTATGCGCAAGCGGGCCGCTGGGAGCCGATCGGCGGCATGTGGGTCGAGCCTGACACCAACATGCCGACCGGCGAGTCGCTAGCGCGGCAGCTCCTGTACGGCCAGCGCTACTTTGAACAGCACTTCGGCCACCTGCACCGCGTCGGCTGGCTACCTGACTGCTTCGGCTTCGCCCCGGCGCTGCCACAAATCTATAAACTAGCCGGGATCGACAGCTTCTTTACCACCAAGACCAACTGGAATGAGACCAACCGCTTCCCCTATGACCTGTTCTGGTGGGAAGGCCTCGACGGCACCCGCCTCTTGGCCCACACCTTCTTGAACCCGCGGGATGGCTATAACGGCCTCTTCGAGGCCGAGACGCTGCACGCGGTATGGAGTAACTACCGCGGCAAGCAGCATCATCCCGAAGGGCTCCTGACCCTCGGCTATGGTGACGGGGGCGGTGGGACGACTATCGAAATGCTCGAGCGCCAACGCGCTGCCGAAGTGCTACCGGCGCTGCCCCAGACGCGCTGGGGGCGGGTTGATGACTACTTTGCGCGCCTCCACCAGACCGCTCAGACCGAAACGCTGCCGGTCTGGCTGGGCGAGATCTACCTCGAGCTGCACCGCGGCACCCTGAGCAGCCAGGGCCGCACCAAGCGCCTGCACCGCCAGGCCGAGCGCAGCCTGCTGGCTGCCGAAGTAATGACCAGCCTCATCGCTCTGCAAGGCATCAACCTCCCGATGCTGCAAGGCGGCAAGGCTCCGGGATCGCTCGAGCCCCTCTGGCGCGAGCTGCTAAAAAACCAGTTTCACGACATCCTGCCAGGCTCCTCCATCGGCGAGGTCTACGCGCAGGCCGAGCGCGAGTTAGCCACGGTAACAGCCCAAGCCGCAGCCGTAGCGCACGATGGGCTTCAGCAGCTAGCCGGTGCGGTGGCGCCCGGCGAGCGCCCCGGCCTCTTGATCGTCAATCCAGAGCTCACCGAGCGCCCGGTGCGGGTGGAGCTTAGCGAGGCCGTTCCCGGTGCCCAGGCAGTAGACGGCGGCTTCGTTGTCAGCGACCGGCGCCCAGTGCCCGGCCTGGCCGCCTCCATCCGCCTGGACTGTGCGCCGCCGGCAGGGCTAAGCGTCTCTCAGCGCCATCTGGAGAATGCCCTGGTGCGCATAGAGTTAGCTGAAGACGGCACCCTGGCTCGGATCTGGGACAAACGCGCCGGGCGCGAGGTGCTGGCTGGGCGCGGCAATCAGCTCTGGGCCTACGTCGACAAGCCGCGCAACTGGGACGCTTGGGACATCGATGTGGACTATCGGGCGCAAGGTCAGGAGATTACCGACTTAGCCGGCAGCGAGGTCATCGAAGCCGGCCCCCATCGGGTCGCACTGCGCCTAACGCGGCGCTTCCGCGCTAGCCTGATTACCCAGGAGCTGCGGCTGTGGGCTAACTCGGCGCGCCTGGAGTTCGCTACCCACCTCGCTTGGCACGAGCGGCACTGGCTCTTAAAAACCCGCTTTCCGGTAGCGGTGCGCTCCGAGTACGCCACCTTTGAAACGGCCTACGGCGTAGTGCGGCGCCCTACCCACAGCAATACCACCTGGGACGCCGCCCGCTTCGAGGTGGCCGCTCACCGCTTCGCCACTCTGAGCGAGCCGGGTTACGGGGTAGCCCTGCTAAATGACGGGCGCTACGGCCATCACGCTCTGCCTAGCGAACTGGGCCTAACCATACTGCGCTCACCTGTCCTCCCCGACCCCTATGCCGACGAAGGTGAGCACCGTTTCCGCTACGCCATCTATCCTTACAGCGGTTCCTGGCTGGAGGGCGGCGTACTGATGGAGGCTGAAGACCTTAATCAGCCGCTAAGGGCGCACCCTGTGAGAGCAGCGCGCGAAACGGCCTGGCAACCGCTGCGCCTGGAAGGGCTGCCGGTAGCACTGGGTGCGCTCAAGGGCGCGGAAGACGGCCATGATCTGATCCTGCGCGTCTACGAACCGCAAGGGGCGCGGGGAGGGCTTAAACTGACACTACCCGAGGGCTGGCAGCTAGCCGGCGAGGTCGATCTGCTCGAGCGCCCCCTGGCCGAGTCGCCAGACATCCGGCCGTTTCAGGTTAAGACCTGGCGCCTCACCCGTGCCCCATGACCCACCGCGCCAGGTCATCCTGCAGGCAACCGCTCGCGTAGCTGCCGCTTGAGGCGGGCCAAGATGGCGGCCATCCCGCGCAACCGCAGCGGCGAGATCACTTCGGCTAGCCCCATCACGGTGTAGAACTGCTCGGGGGTGTTAAGCACCTCCTCCGGGCTTAAGCCGCTGAGGCCCTCGCTCAAGATGCCGGCAAAGCCTCGGGTAGTAGGCGCCTCCGGAGGGGCGTAAAAATACAGCCTGACCCGGCCGTCTTGGACCTCGGTGGCCACAAAGAGCGGCGTCTGGCATTCATGCACCTGCTCCATAGCGTCGAGCCGGCCGGCTAAGTGCGGCGGCAGCGAGGCGACCTTGTTGGTGTAATCAAGCAGCAGCTGCAACCTAAGCGGCTTGGGCGTCTGTTTGAACGCCTCCACAATGGCTTGTAGTTTAGAGGGTACGGCCATAGCGCCAGCATACGCTCTTGTCACCGGCTAAGACGTGGTTTACGCAATTACTCGGGCGAAGCCTTATTACTCGGGCGAAGCCTTATTACTCGGGCGAAGCCTTATTACTCGGGCGAAGCCTTATTACTCGGGCGAAGCCTTATT
>JAGXSO010000050.1 GCA_018333775.1 Truepera sp. | reverse complement strand
CGCCCGACAATTAAGCCCTCAGCGCTGATGGCGCCGTTAAGCCACCCTGTGCCCGAGGGGTATAGCCAGATCGGCACACTAGGCAAGACCTTCAAGCTCGAGGGGGGCTTGCGTTTTTATGGCTTGGGCCAGGCCGAGCAGGCTGCGATTGTGGAGTTAAAGCAGGTCTTTGTGCCGCCTTTGGGGGTGGTCACGCTCAAGCGGGTCGAGGTGATGCCCCAGCAGACGGTGCTCTATCTGGCGGGCGTGCTGAGCATCGAGGCCGCCAAGCGGCTGGTCAATGAGCCGGTCTATGCTCCACGCATCGCCTTGCCGGGCGAAGCTTACGGTTATGTTGAGGCATTAATCGGCAGGCCGGTGCTGCGCGACGGTCAGCCGTTTGGGGTCGTCCGTGACCTGCTCGAGGCCGGCGGCCAACGGCTGTTGGTAGTCGGCGCCCAAAGGGCTATACACCTAGTGCCGTTGGCCGCGCCTTATGTAACTGTGGGCGACGCAATCGACATCCGCAACCCCCCCGAGGGGCTCTTCGAGCCGGCATGAAGTACACCGTCCTGAGCTTATTTCCCCAACTGCTTAAGCCCTGGACCGAAGAAGGGCTCTTGGGACGCGCTGCTAGACAAGGGTTGATCTCCTTTGCGCTGCGCGATCTGCGCGCCTATGCCACCGACCGGCACCGCAGCGTTGACGACGCCCCTTACGGCGGTGGGGCGGGGATGATCATCCGGGTCGACATCGCCGCCAAGGCCATCGCCGAGGCCAAAGCCGACGCGCCGGAGCCCGCTGAGATCATCCTGCTCACCCCCGCTGGCGAGCCATTCACACAACAGCTAGCTTCAGAGCTAGCCGGCAAGCAGCACCTGGTCCTGCTGTGTGGCCGCTACGAGGGCTTCGATGCCCGGCTCGAGCGCTATGTCAGCCGTGAAATCAGCCTCGGTGATTACGTGCTGATGGGGGGCGAAGTAGCCGCGCTGGCGCTGATTGAGGCCACTGCGCGGCTCATCCCCGGGGTCTTGGGTGACGCCGACAGCCATGCCCAGGACTCGTTTAGCACCGGGCTGCTGGACTACCCGGAGTACACCCGCCCGCCAGTCTTTGAGGGCGCCAGCGTCCCGGAGGTGCTGCTGAGCGGGCACCATGCGCAGATCGCCGCCTGGCGGCAAGAGCAGGCGCTGCTACGGACCCTTCAGCGGCGGCCTGACCTGCTAGCGCAATCGGCACTGAGCGAAGCGCAGCGCCGATTGCTGGAGAGGCTAAAGGATTAGCGGATACGCTCGAGCACCTGCTCGGTGATATCCAGATTGTCTTGCGCGTAGACCACCAGGCCCGATTCGGCCGCTACTCGCCCGTCTAGCACGATGGCGAAGCCGCGTTCGGTGGCCAGCTGGCGGATGGCGTTATCGACCGCCTGCAGGGCCGGCTGCGAAGCCGCCGCAATCTCCTCTAACCAGCGCTGCTGCACCGCCTCTAGGCTCCGCACCAAGGTGTCGTAGAGGGCGCGTTCGTCAGGGGTAACCTCGAGCCCGGCCTGGGCCTTTCGTACAATCGGCTCGATATCGGCGCGCAGCGCGTCGATCTCCTGCCGCGCCTGCTCCTGCAAGCGGGCCGCTTCCTGGCCGGCCGGATGGGCGGCAATTAGGCGCTGCGAGTCGATGAAAACTATCCGGGTGGGCTGCTCCTGAGCGGTGAGGCGAGTCCCGGCGAAGGCGAGAACGGCGAGGGTGACCAGAACTAAACTGAGGGTGCGTAACGTCATAGCGGCAGTATACTAACACCCTCGATGAGAACTTGTCCCAGGCTCGAGGGCTTCCATAGCACGCCATACCTAGCACACCGCCCTCCGTATTGAGCGTTTCGGTAGGTCAGCAACAGGTTGTAGGTAGTGGGCAGTGGGAAGTAGGAAAATCCCCACGACCTACAACCCACACCCCACAACCTGCTATCCACTGCCTACCACCTACTTTTTCTAACCATTTGACCTGAGCGAAGCGAGAGTGATTATTGACCGGCTAACCAGCTAGTTGTGCTCGCGCGGTATATAGTGATAGCAGCATAGCTCGTTGGGAGGACACGATGAAGCTCAAAGGACTGCGCAGCGCTAAGGTGGTGGGCATGGTGCTGGCGGGTGGCCGCGGGACCCGGCTTCACCCCCTCACCTGGAGGCGTACCAAGCCCGCCGTCCCCTTTGGGGGCAAGTACCGGATCATCGACTTCGCCCTTAATAACATGATCAACTCCGGCATTTACAGCATCTATGTGCTAACGCAGTTCAAGGCGCAATCCCTAACCGAGCATATCCAGCGCAACTGGCGCTTCGGCGGGTTTCTGACCGACTACTTCATCACTCTGGCGCCGGCGCAGATGTATCTCTACGAGGAGCTTGGTGCCGAGTGGTATCGCGGCACTGCCGATGCCATTTACCAAAATATCCACTTAATCGAGAATCATGCCGCTGATATTATCGCCATTTTCAGCGGTGATCACATCTATAAGATGGACATCTCGCACATGGTCGAGGCGCACCTGGACAACCAGGCCGACATCAGTATTGCCGCCTATCCGGTGCCGCTGCCAGAGGCGTCACGCTTTGGCATCTTGCAGGTCAATAACGATTTTCGGATCACCGAGTTTCAAGAGAAACCGCAACACCCCAAACCGATGCCGCAGCGCTCTACCCATGCCCTGGCTTCGATGGGTAATTACCTCTTCAATGCCGATCTGCTGATCGATTTACTCAAGCGCGACGCAGCCCGCAAGGAGTCCGAACATGACTTTGGCAAGAATGTACTGCCGACGGCGCTTGACGAGGGCTTGAAGCTCCGTGCTTACGACTTTGCCCACAACCCCATCCCCGGCCAGACCGGGCAGAACACCTACTGGCGCGATGTAGGAACCATCAAGAGCTACTGGGAGGCCAATATGGACCTCATAGCGGTCGAGCCGGAGTTTGACCTTTACAACTACGACTGGCCGCTGCGCTCCTCGGCCGAGTTCTCCCCTCCGGCCAAGTTCGTTCATGAGGCCGGCGACCGGCGCGGGCAGGCCCTTAACAGCATGGTGGCAGGCGGGGTGATTATCTCCGGCGCCACCGTGCGCGAGTCGGTCTTAGCCCGCCGGGTGCGAGTCGATAGTTATAGCTTGGTCGAACGCTCAGCGCTCTTTGACGAAGTCAGGGTAAGGCGCCACTGCGTGATTAAAAACGCCATTATCGACAAAGACGTTGACATCCCGGAAGGGACGCAGATCGGCGTTAACCTCGATGATGACCGGAGGCGCGGCTTCACGGTCGAAGAGGGGATTGTGGTAGTGCCGAAGGGCTATCGTTTTAGTTAGGTGGTAGGGTGTGGGTAGTAGGATGTGGGAAAGGCATCTGTCTACAACCTACAACCCACCCTACACAACCCACCATGGTCCGATAGCTTACAGCGCGCTCTCACGCAAAGGTGCTACCCTGAGCCTACTGAGGCCCGTCTGGCTAACTGACGGGCTTGCGGGCTACTTGGAGGGACCGCTTTGAGACGTTCGTTTAACCCTTGGTTGCTGGTAGCAGTCATCATCATTGGCGTCTTCTTGTTTAGCCAGTTCGGCACCGGTACGCCCAATAGGGAGATCCCTTACTCGGAGTTCAGGCGCCAGATCGAGGCCGGTAACGTCGCCAATGTCGTAATTCGCAACGACACCATCACCGGTGAGTTCGCCCGCGAAATCCAGCTCGAGCTAGGTGGCACCTTGCAAACCGTGCGGAACTTCTCGACCACGGCAGCTACCGGCAGCGTCCCGGATATGGCGCTGATCGAGTTGTTGGAAGCGCAGGGGGTCACTTATCAGTTCCAGCGGCAGTCGCCGTGGCTCGGCTTCCTGCTCACGCTCTTGCCGATCGCTATCCTGATCGCCTTTTTCTGGTTCATCTTCATGCGTGCCCAGGGTGGTCCCAGCCAGGTGATGCAGTTTGGGCAGTCGCGGGCCAAGACCTACGGCAAGGAGAACAAGGTCAAGACCACCTTTGAGGACGTAGCCGGTCACGCCGAGGCCAAGCAGGAGCTCAAAGAGATCGTGGATTTCTTAAAGAGCCCGCAAAAGTACCTGCGCATGGGCGCCGAGATACCCAAGGGGGTCTTGCTGGTCGGCCCGCCGGGCACCGGCAAGACGTTGCTGGCTCGAGCCGTGGCTGGCGAGGCCAACGTCCCCTTCTTAACCGTATCGGCTTCAGAGTTCATGGAGATGTTTGTGGGCGTAGGTGCTAGCCGCGTGCGCAACCTCTTCGAGGAGGCGCGCAAGAGCGCCCCGGCCATCATCTTCATCGACGAGATCGACTCCATCGGGCGCCGCCGCGGCGCCGGCATCGGTGGCGGACACGACGAGCGCGAGCAGACCTTAAACCAGATCCTCGCGGAGATGGACGGCTTCGAGAAAGACACCTCGGTTATCATCCTGGCCGCCACTAACCGCCCCGACATCCTCGACCCGGCCCTGTTGCGCCCCGGCCGCTTCGATCGCCAGGTCACCATCGGCCTACCCACGCAGCGCGAGCGCGAGCAGATCCTCAAGGTGCATGTGCGGAACAAGCCCATCGCCGGTGATGTTGACCTGCACCGTGTGGCTGAGGCTACCCCGATGTTCTCGGGCGCCGACCTGGAGAACCTGACTAACGAGGCTGCGCTGATCGCCGCTCGTAACAATAAGCAGATCATCTCCTGGAGCGACTTCAACGAGGCGCTCGACCGCATCGTGCTGGGGCTGCGGCGCGGCAGTCTGGTGCCGACCGAAGGGGAACGCCGGATGCTGGCTTACCACGAGGCCGGTCATGCAGTAGCCTTCACTTTGCAGCCCGGCCTCGGCGAGATCCGTAAGGTGACTATTATGCCGCGCGGCAACGCCGGAGGCTTTATGGCGCCGCTGGCCAAAGAGGAGATGTTCTTTAGCCGCGAGCGCTTTGAGCGCCAGTTGATTGTGGCCTTCGGTGGGCGCGTGGCTGAGAAGAAGCTAACCGGCACCATCAGCAGCGGCGCCTCCAACGATCTGCGCCAGGCCACCGAACTGGCCAAGCAGATGGTCTTTGACCTGGGCATGGGCGGCGAGGAATACGTGGCCTGGGGCTCTGACTCCGGCCCGGTCTTTTTGGGCGGCGAGATCTCCCGCCGCAAGGACTTTTCCGAGGAGACCGCCCGCCAGCTCGAGTCGCAGGTACACGCTATCTTGCGCCAGAGCTACGAGTCTGCCGAGCGAGTCATCAGCGAGCACTGGCAGGCGGTAGTGGCAGTGGCTGAGGCGCTCCTGATTCGCGAGACGCTTGACGGGCGGCTAGTCAAGGCCGCCGTTGAAAAAGCGCTGGCTGGGCAGTCGGCCCAAGAGATCACCGCCTGGATTGTTGAAGAAGCGGTTGCCGCCGATCGCGCCGTGGAAGAGGAGTCGCGCCGCGCCAGCGCTGAGGCCGAGCGCCAGCGCCGCAAGGCTATGGAGGCCGAGCGCCTCAAGCCGACGCTAGAGCCTCGCCCCGCCTCGGAAGGCTAACCGACCCGGCGGATGGTATCGGTTTCGTAGCGGCTCTATGTTACTCGATGGTCGCTACGAAATCATTGCTGAGCGCCCCCTTAGCGCCGAGCAGACATTATTTGAGGCCACCGCTGCTGATGGCACGGCGGTGCGCATTATCTGGTACACCTTGGTGGGCAGCCAGGCCGAGGCGGCCTTTGAGCGCTACCGCCAGGTGCTGCGTGCGCTGCGCCGAGAGGATGCAGCTGCCCTGCACGACGTAGTAGCCCGCCCAGGAGCGACCTATGTGGCCTGGTATACTCCGCCACCGAATCAGCAGAGCCACCCCAGTGCTGCCATTAACCAGGTACTAGAAGCTTTTGACTACCGCCCGGAAGAGGCCGACATCCGGCTTGCTGCTGACGGCAAGCCGCGCGTCTACGGCCTGGCTTTTGCCGGTACCTTAGCCGCACCGCCGCCCGCCGTGGCAGCGCCGTCATCGCCGCGGCACAAAGGGCTGGCACCCTGGCTGCTAGCGCTGGCGCCGGGTGTACTGCTGGCCCTACTCGGTATCGTACTGTTGGGGGTGGGGCTGGCGCTACAAGAGCGGGGCACCGTAATCCTGCCGAGGGTTGCTGGGCAGGAGGTTAATAGCGTGCTTAACACGCTGTATCAGTTGGGTTTGCAGGCACAGGCCGAGCCGACTCCATCAGGTCAGGCCCTCGGCACGGTAGTCGGGATTGATCCCCAGGAAGGGAGCCAGATTCGTCCGGGGCGCACCGTCTTGGTCCGTTACGCCGTACCTTACGGTCAGCTGGTCTCTGGCGAAGTTCCCGATTTGCGCGGGCAGCAGCTTGAGGGCAACGAGGTAGCGCGGCTGTTGCAGCAGCAGCGGCTTAGCTTAGGCGAAGTTGCCCGCATCCCCGCCAACGTCGAGGCTGGAACGGTGCTAGGGCAGCAGCCTGCTGCGGGCAGCCAGGTCCCACAGGGAAGCCGGGTCGATCTGCTCGTTAGCAACGGTCCTATCCGGACCAGCACCTTCCTCCCCGACCTGCGCGGGTTAAGTCGTGAGGACGCCTTTTTCTTGGCTCGAGTAGCAGGCGTTACCGGCACCATCGAGATCGAGGAGGTCCCTATCCCTCGGCAGCCGGTCGGGACGGTGGTGGGGCAGAATCTCGAGCCGGGCGTGCTGGTTGCCGCCGACTCGGTAACTCTGCGGCTGACAGTGGTGGGAAGTGGCATGGCTAACTTTGAGGACACCGCTCCCACCTTTATCGGCCTGTCGCGCGATGAAGCCGAAGCGTTGGCGGCTCGCAACGGGCTTGCTGTCACCGTCAGCGAAGTCGGAAACCTCAATCTGCCGCCCGGGGTGGTGCTGCAAGACCCGCCGGTTGGCGAGGCCGTGAGTGGGACAGTGCGGCTGATTGTCAATGTGCCGCCACGGCCCCTGCCACAACCCAATGTCACCGTGGAGGTGCTCCGCCTTACTCCGCGCCGCGCCGCCTTCGCCTGGCCCATCGAGGCCGGCATCCCCGAACAGGAGGCGGTAGTGACCGCAACCACCGTGGCCGGCGATACAGCAGCGGTCTATCGCGGCATCGTGCGCGGTGGGCAGCGAGTCGAGGGGGTCTGGCTCACCTTTGCGCCGGGGCCGATCACCTTTACCCTGACGCTGAACGGCGTGCCTTATAGCGTGCCGCTGCGCGTCAACCCGTAGAGGAATGCAGGAAGTGGGGTGTGGGCAGTGGGAAACTCCTACAACCCACCTCCTACTTCTCACCTCTCACGCTTGAAGCTTGAACAGCCCCGCTCTGTAAGAATTCTGTAAGAGTTGCCGGATTACACTAACAGCGTGGATCTGAGGTAGCTCCCAACGCCTCACTCCCGCTTCTCTTCCGGCTTCATGTCTCCCACATGAAGCCTTTTTTGTTGGGCTCGAGCCATACCTGCTATAGTGCCTCCATGTTTAGAGTCCTGGTCGCTGACAGCATCAACCTGGGCGATGCCCACTATCCGGATGTCAGTCTCGATTACCGCGAGGGGATCGCCAGAGCCGAGCTGCTCCAGATCATTCCCGACTACCACGCGCTGATCGTGCGGAGCCGCACCAAGGTGGACGCGGCCTTGCTCGAGGCCGCCACGCGCCTGCAAGTGATCGGGCGCGGCGGCGTGGGGGTCGATAATATCGATATCGATGCAGCCAGCCGCCGGGGTCTGTTGGTAGTCAACGCGCCGGACGCCAACAACGTTTCAGCGGCGGAGCTGGCTATCACCCTGATGCTCAGCGCCGCGCGGGGGGTGGCTCGAGCCGACCGGTTGATCCGCCGTGGCGAGTGGGACCGCAAGTTCCTGGGGCGCGAGGTCAAGGGGGCGCGGCTGGGGATCGTCGGGCTGGGACGGATCGGTTCGCTGGTGGCCGGCTACGCTCAGGGTTTGGGAATGCGGGTGATGGCTTACGACCCCCGGATCAGCCGGCACCGGGCCACAGAGCTTGGCGTCGAGCTGTTCGATAACCTGCACGAGATGCTAAAGCACGCTAACTTCCTGACCCTGCACACCCCGCTGACCGAGGAGACCAAGGGCATTATCGGTGAGGCTGAACTGGCGCTGCTGCCCGATGGGGCGGTGGTGGTCAACGCTGCGCGCGGCGGGCTGATAAACGAGCAGGCGCTCTTTAGAGCGCTCGAAGCGGGCAAACTCTTCGGAGCCGGGCTCGATGTCTTTGAAGACGAGCCGCCCAAGCCCGATCACCCACTCTTGCACCACGACCGGGTGGTGCTGACCTCGCATCTGGGCGCCAATACCGCCGAGGCCCAGGCCCGGATCGGCTCGGAGATCTTGGAGCGCACGGTGCGCGCCCTGCGCGGCGACTATTCGTTGGGGCTAGTGAACGCGCCGGCCCTGGCTCCCGAAGTGGTAGCAGCCTTGGGGGGCTACCTAACGCTGGGTGAAGCGCTGGGCAAGATGGTGGTGCAACTGGCCAAGGGGCGGCTCCGCGAGATTCAGGTCGAGTTCTTTGGCCCCTTCCCCATCGAGCCTGACCCGATCGCCGTGGCGGTCACTAAGGGGGTGCTCGAGCCGATCCTGACCGAGCCGCCCAACTACGTCAGCGCCCCCTCCATCGCCAAGGAGCGCGACATCCGCGTCTCTAAAGTCACCGCTACCCGCAGCCGCGGCTATACCCGCCACGTGCTGGTGACGCTCTATACCGACGAGGGCGCGGTGAGTGTGGGCGGCGCGGTGCTGGACGATCACCCCCGCATCGTGTCGATCAACGGCTACCCGCTCGAGATCCGGCCCGAGGGGGCGATGCTGGTCTGCACCAACTACGACCGGCCCGGCGCTATCGGCAAGGTCGGTACGGTGCTGGGTAATGCCGGGGTCAATATCTCCGGCATGCAGCTGGGCCGACTCGCTAACGGCGGCCTGGCCATGTTTGTTCTGACGCTCGATACCGTACCGAGCGAGGAGGTACTGGACGTGCTGCGCAATCTTGGCGAAGTCATCCACAGCTTGCAGATGGTGCTGTTATGAAAGCGCGTCTGTACGCCCCTGGGCCGGTCGAGGTGCCGCCCCAGGTGCTCGAGGCGACCGCTAGGGTGCCGCACCACCGCACAACAGCCTTCAAGGAGGCCATGCTGCAAGTCCGCGAGGGGCTAGCGAAGGTAGCCTGCGTGCCCGGCGACGACGTCATCATCCTGGCCGGCAGCGGCACCTCGGCTTTTGAAGCTGGTTTGTTAGCCTGCGTGCCGCGCGGCGCCAAAGTCATCGGCCTCGCGGCGGGCAAGTTTGGCGAGCGCTGGGTCAAGCTGGCCCACCGCTACGGTTACACCGTGGTAGAGCACGCCGTGGCCTGGGGCCGGGACTTCGACCTGGCGGAGCTAGCGCCGCTGCTGCAAGCGCACCGCGATGCTTACGCCGTGACGGTAGTCCACTCCGAGACCTCGACCGGCGTCCTGCACAATGTAGCCGCCATTGCCGCCGCAGTGCGGGAGGTTCTCCCCGAGGCGCTGGTGCTGGTCGATGCCGTGACCAGCCTGGGTGTGACCGAGCTGCGGCCCCGCAACTGGGGGCTAGACGGCGTATTCGCAGGCAGTCAGAAAGGGCTCTTGACCCCGCCCGGCCTGGCCTTCGCCTGGCTGTCGGAGCGCGCCTGGGCCAGCGAGCGCAACTTAAACCCCAGCTTCTACCTAGATCTGCGCAAGGAGCGCGCTCAGCAACGCCAGGGAGAGACCGCCTACACCCCGGCAGTGAGCCTGGTAATGGGCCTTAAGGTGGCGCTGGAGCTATTGCTGGAGGAAGGCCTAGAGCGCGTCTGGACCCGGCGTGAGCGCTTAAGCCGGGCGGTGTTAGCGGCAGGCGAGGCGGTCGGCTGCCGGGTCTTCGCCGAGCGGGTCAGCCCAGCAGTAGCGGCGCTGCTGGCCCCGGACGGTCTGGATGCTCCGGCTATCGTCAAGGGCTTCGCCGCGCGCGGGGCGCGCATCGCCGGCGGCCAGGATCACCTTAAGGAGCGGCTGTTCCGCCCTTCGCTGATGGGCTATGCCGACGCTTACGACGCCGTGACAGTAGCGGCTATCCTTGAAGACGTGCTGCGCGAGCTGGGCCGTCCCGTCCCTTACGGAGCGGCGGTCGGCGCTGCCCTGCGGGTGCTGGCGGAGGCCAAGCAGGCGCGCTAGATGGCCGTCATCAGCTCGGTGACGATCTAGGCGCTGCTTCATCAGTTGAGCCCTGGTGACAGCCCGGCCTATCAGGCGGTGTTACAGGCGGCCGAAAGTGAGAGATAAAAAAAAGGCCCTGAGGGGTTCTCCGCCGGGGGGGCAGCGGGGTGCGGAGAACCGCGCCTCAAGACCAAACCGCAGTATAGGCCCGTACTGAGCAGGGAGTGTCTTCTGGGATACACGGGGTATGCTCGAGCCCTGGCCGAGCACGCACACGCACCCCGGCTCTATTCGACCTCCAATGTATCCGTCGCAATCAGACCAGATCAAAGCGGTCCAGGCTCATCACCTTGTGCCAGGCCGCAACAAAGTCGTGCACAAACTTCTCCTGGGCATCGGCGCTGGCGTAGACCTCGGCGATAGCCCTAAGCTGAGAGTTCGAGCCGAAGACCAGATCAACGCGGGTGCCGCTCCACTTTACTTCGCCGGTCTTGCGATGGTGCCCCTCAAACACCTCCTGGGCCTCGCTAACCGCTTTCCACGCGGTGCTCATGTCCAGCAGGTTGACGAAGAAGTCGTTGGTAAGCGCCCCGGGCCGCTGGGTGAAAACGCCGTGCTGGGCGTGGGCGAAGTTGGCGTCCAGCACCCGCATCCCCCCCAGCAGGACGGTCATTTCCGGGGCGGTAAGGGTGAGTAACTGGGCTTTATCAACCAGCAGCGCCTCGGCCGGTACGCTGTACTGGCCCTTGAGATAGTTGCGAAAACCGTCGGCAATGGGCTCGAGCAGTGCAAACGAGGCCGGGTCGGTCTGCTCCTGCAGCGCGTCCATACGGCCCGGCTGGAAGGGAACCTTTACCTGGTAACCGGTACTGCGGGCGGCCTGCTCCACCGCAGCGCAGCCAGCCAGCACAATCAGATCAGCCAGTGAGACCTTTTTGCCGTCCGGGGCAGCGCTGTTGAACTCACGCTGAATACCCTCCAGCACCTCCAGCACCTTAGCAAGCTGGGCCGGCTGGTTGACTTCCCAGTCTTTTTGCGGGGCCAGGCGAATTCGTGCGCCGTTGGCACCGCCGCGCTTGTCGGAGCCGCGGAAGGTGGAGGCCGAGGCCCAGGCGGTGTAGACCAGTGCAGCTACCGACAAGCCCGAGGCCAGAATTCGATCCGCCAGATAGGTAGCGTCCTGCTCATCAATCAGCCGGTGGTTGACGGCGGGGATGGGGTCTTGCCAGATCAGCTCTTCGGCAGGAACCTCTGGCCCGAGGTAGCGCGCGCGCGGCCCCATGTCGCGGTGGGTTAGCTTGAACCAGGCCCGGGCGAAGGCGTCGGCGAACTGATCGGGGTTTTCCATGAAGCGCCGCGAGATCTGTTCATACACCGGGTCGAAGCGCAGCGACAGATCGGTGGTCAGCATGGCCGGCGCATGCCGCTTGGACTTATCGTGGGCATCGGGTACGGTGCCCACGCCCATGCCGTGCTTGGGCTGCCACTGGTATGCGCCGGCTGGGCTCTTGGTCAGCTCCCACTCGAAGCCGAACAGATTCCATAAAAAGTTGCTGCTCCATCTGGTGGGGGTGGTGGTCCAGGTCACTTCCAGGCCGCTGGTGATGGTGTCGCCGCCCTTACCGCTGCCAAAGCTGCTGCGCCAGCCCAGGCCCTGCTCCTCGAGGCCGGCGGCTTCGGGCTCGGGCCCCAGGTGCGAGGCCGGCCCGGCCCCGTGGGCTTTGCCGAAGGTGTGGCCGCCGGCAATCAGCGCCACCGTCTCTTCGTCAGTCATGCCCATGCGGGCGAAGGTCTCGCGGATATCCTTTACCGCCGCCACTGGGTCGGGGTTGCCATCCGGGCCTTCCGGGTTGACGTAGATCAGGCCCATCTGCACGGCAGCTAGTGGATTCTCCAGCTCCCGCTCGCCGGAGTAGCGTTTGTCCTCGAGCCAGGCCGTCTCGCGGCCCCAGTAGACATCCTGATCCGGCTCCCAGACGTCTTCGCGGCCACCGCCAAAGCCAAAGGTCTTGAAGCCCATGGTCTCCAGGGCGACATTGCCGGCCAGTATCATCAGGTCGGCCCAGGAGACCTTGCGGCCATACTTTTGCTTGATGGGCCACAGCAGCCGGCGGGCCTTGTCCAGGTTCACGTTATCGGGCCAGCTGTTGATTGGGGCGAAGCGCTGCTGGCCCCGGCCACCCCCGCCGCGCCCATCGCCAATGCGGTAGGTTCCGGCGCTGTGCCAGGCCATGCGGATAAACAAAGGGCCGTAATGCCCGAAGTCGGCTGGCCACCAGTCCTGCGACTCGGTCATCAGTTTGGCCAGGTCTTGCTTGAGCGCCGCAAAGTCGAGGCTTTGGAACTCTTCACGGTAGTTGAAGCCCTGTCCCATCGGATTTGGCTTGCTGGAATGCTGGTGCAAGAGCTCGAGCCTCAACTGATTAGGCCACCAGTCGCGGTTGGTGGGGCCGCTACCGGCAGCGGGGTTGCTAGTTCTACCCGTTACCGGGCACTTGCTGGTTTCGGTCATTTCCGTCCTCCTTTAAGCTTGGACTGGTACAGCTAACACAAGGCTTCGCCCGACCGTTCCAACTAAGCCATGTTTGCAGCCAGGACCCGCGTTCATCACCATGGTATACCACGTCCAGAATGAGACAACGCGCAGCCTGAAAACCGCGCGTTTTGGCGTCTCTTAATTGGCGTCTCTTAAGTGGTAGCGATGGACGGACTTGAACCGTCGACCCCACGATTATGAGTCGTGTGCTCTAACCGGCTGAGCTACATCGCCGCGCTGGGAGGGTTTTCCGGATTGCCGCAAAAGCGTTCACCCGGCTCCCGAGCTACGATTATATACGGCCACTCCGGCAAACCGCAAGTTCGGCGAACATCGAAATTCAGCCTCAGCCACTAAGGTGCGGCCAGCTTGGCACGATAGTCATGCTACTTTGGCCATCGCTATAAGGGCTTCATCGCACCGTCATCGTTTAGTGCAGCCGTTGGCTATGCCGGCAAGCTCAAGCAGGTCAAGAGGCCAACTCGAACAAGGGCAGCTCGAGCCCCTCCTTGGCAGCCTCTTCGCCCGGATGCCCGGCGGGGTAGGCGCCGTTAAAGCAGGCCAGACAGGTTTCAGCGATACCGATGGCTCGGGACAGCCCGGCTTCGCTGATGAAGTAGAGCGTGTCGGCACCGATCTTGGTGCGGATCTCCTCAAGGCTCATCGTGGCGGCGGCCAGCTCCTGCCGGGCGGCGGTATCGATGCCGTAGTAGCAGGGGTACTTAATGGGCGGACTGCTGACGCGGAAGTGGACTTCCCTGGCCCCAGCGTCGCGCAGCATCTGCACGATGCGCCCGCTGGTAGTGCCGCGCACGATGGAGTCATCAACCAGCACCACCCGCTTCCCCCTAATAGCAGCGGTAGGTGTGAGCTTAAGATGCACCTTAAGCTCGCGCAGGCGCTGGTTGGGGTTAATGAAGGTCCGCCCGGCATAGGGCGACTTGTAGAGGCCAAGATCATACGGGATGCCGCTGGCTCGAGCATAGCCGATCGCAGCCGCCAGCCCTGAGTCGGGCACGCCGACTATCACGTCGGCTTCGACCGGCGCCTCTCGCGCCAGGATTTCGCCCATCCTCAGCCGCGCCTCATGCACGTCGGCCCCGTCCAGGGCACCGTCGCCACGGGCAAAGTAGATCCACTCAAAGGCGCAAGGAGTAGGCTGGGGGGTTAGCACCTGGCGCGAGTGCAAACCCCGGTCGTCGGCGACCACTAGCTCGCCGGGCCGCACGTCACGCACGAACTCGGCGCCGATAATGGCGAGCGCGGCAGGCTCGGAGGCCAAGGCGTAGCCGCCAGGCAGCCGCCCGATGACCAGTGGGCGCACGCCGTGGGCGTCGCGCAGGCCCAGCACCTTGGTCTTGTCCATAAGCACCACCGCAAAGCCGCCTTGCAACTCGCCCATCACCCGGGCGGTGGCCTCTTCAAGCGAGAGGTGGCTGTAGCGGGCGATCAGGTTAATCATCACCTCACTGTCGTTAGTGGTCTGAAACACCGCGCCGTCCTCGAGCATCTGGTTGCGGATAACTTTAGCGTTAGTGAAGTTGCCGTTATGCGCTAGCGCTAAGATCCCCTTGTTGGAGCGCACCGTGAGCGGTTGGGCGTTAAAGCGCAGCGACGAGCCGGTAGTCGAGTAGCGGGTATGGCCGATGCCGGTACGCGCCGCCGGCAGGCGCAGCTTAGCGAGGCGCTCTTCGGTAAAGACCTCCGAGACCAGCCCCATATCCTTTTCGATGGCGATCTCGGCGCCATCCGAGACGCAGATGCCGCACGACTCCTGGCCGCGGTGCTGCAAGGCGAAGAGCCCTAGATGGCACAACGCGGCCACGTCCGCTGGGGTAGTGAGGTGCACGGCAAAGACACCGCACTCCTCACGGGGTTTGTCAAGTGACCAGGTCATGCTAAGGCATCTTTCAGCGGTTGTTGGAAGGCCATTGTGAGGTCTGCTAAGGCTAGTCGCAGTTGACCACCAGGGTAGGCAAGAGTGAAGTAATGACCATCAACCGCGCCCAGGTTGGTATACGGCACGCCGGCCTGGTTAAGCAGAGCCAGGGCGGGCGCCAGCCGCTCGGGCGAGAGCGCCACCACGATCCGTGAGGCGGCTTCACCAAACAACAGCGCGTCGGGCCGGATGGCGCCTGGCAGTTCAAGGGTAGCACCCCGGCTGCCGGCGATGGCCATCTCGGCTAACGCCACCGCCAGGCCCCCTTCGCTACAGTCGTGAGCGGTGTCGCAAAGACCCGCGCTTATCAGCGCAATGACCGCGTCTTGCACGGCTTTTTCGCGCTCAAGATCGAGGCTGGGCGGGCGGCCTGCCTCCAGGCCGTGCAGGCGGGCTAGATACTCGCTGGCCCCCAACTCGCCGCTGTTCTCGCCAATAAGCAGCACCACGTCCCCCTCGCGCTTAAAGGCTGTGGTGGCGTGACGGGTAACGTCGTCAAGCACCCCGATCATGCCGACCGCCGGAGTCGGGTGGATGGAACGCAGCTCGCCGCCGGCGCGGTACTGGTTATAAAGGCTGACGTTGCCGCCGGTGACCGGGGTATTAAGGGCCAAGCAAGCGTCTTTGAGCCCTTCAACGGCCTGCTGTAGCTGGTAGTAGACATCCTCCCGAGTAGGGTTGCCAAAGTTGAGGTTGTTGGTAATAGCCCAGGGCCTCGCGCCTACGCAAGCCACGTTACGGGCCGCTTCAGCCACCGCGTGCTTAGCACCCAAGTAGGGGTCGAGGTAGCAGTAGCGCGGGTTGCAGTCGGTGCTAGCGGCTATCCCTCGGCGACTCCCTTTGATGCGCAGCACTGCGGCGTCGGCCTGGCCGGGGAGGAGCACGGTGTTGGTCATCACCTGGTGGTCGTACTGGATATAGACCGGCGCCTTGCTGGCGATGGTGGGGCTATTGATTAGCATCAGCAGCGCCTGACCCAGATCGCGCGGCATCGGCACCTCGATTACGGTCTCGCGCCGGGCCTTAATCTCGGGGTCCTCTACCCCGGCGCGGGTGTAGGTCGGCGCTTCGTTGAGCGCCTTAACCGGCAGGTCGGCCACCATAGCGCCGTCAAAGATGCGGAAGCGGCCATGGGCCCTAACCTCGCCGATCGTTACCGCGTCGAGCTCCCAGTGCGCCAGTAAGGCCAGGAGCGCCTCCTCTTGGTCGGGCCTAACGGCTAACACCATCCGCTCTTGCGACTCCGAGAGCATGACCTCTAACGGCGTCATGCCGGTTTCGCGGCGCGGCACCTTATCGACCAACAGGTCTACCCCCAATCCGGCCCGGTGCGCCATCTCCCCCACGCTGCTGGTAAGCCCGGCCGCCCCCATGTCTTGCACGCCGACCACCAGCCCCTTAGCGATGGCCTCCAGGCACGCCTCGAGCAAGAGCTTCTCCATGAACGGGTCGCCTACCTGCACCGCTGGGCGGTCGGCTTCAGAACTGTCGCTCAGGTCAGCCGAGGCGAACACGGCCCCGCCTAAGCCGTCCCGCCCGGTCTTGGAGCCGACGTAGACGAGCTTATTACCGACCGTACCGACGGTGCCGCGCTGTAAGTCCTGATGGCGCAAGAGCCCGATCGCCATGACGTTAACCAGCGGGTTCTCCTGGTAACAGGGGTGGAAGCTGATCTCGCCGCCCACGGTAGGCACGCCCACTGCGTTGCCGTAGCTGGCGATGCCGTGTACTACACCGGCCAGCAGGTAGCGGCTGCGCGGGTTGGTAAGCTCACCGAAGCGCAGGCTGTCAAGCACCGCCACGGGCCGCGCCCCCATGGCAAAGATATCGCGCAAAATGCCGCCTACCCCGGTAGCCGCCCCCTGCACCGGCTCAACAGCCGAGGGGTGATTGTGCGACTCCATCTTAAAGGCTACCGCCCAGCCGTCACCGGCATCGACCACGCCGGCGTTCTCGCCGGGCCCTTGCAACACCTGCGGGCCCTGGGTGGGGAGGCGCCTTAAGAGCGGGCGGGAGTTCTTGTAGCCGCAGTGCTCGCTCCACAGCGCGCCAAACATGGCCGCCTCGAGCGCGTTCGGTTGGCGCCCCAGGGCTGCTACCACTAGGTCGAACTCTTCGGGCGACAGGCCAAAATCAGCAGCGCGGTCTCTCAGTCGGGTGTCCATCGCCTTAGCATAAACCAGCCTCAAGCAGCGCACGAAGCAGTGGCAAGCCGTCTGCAGAACCTAACAGCGGCTCGGTAGCCCGCTCGGGGTGGGGCATCATGCCCAGCACATTGCCGCTCTCGCTGACAATCCCGGCGATGCTATGGAGGCTCTGATTAACGTTGGCCGCCGCGCTGAGTTCGCCCTGGGCATCGGCGTAGCGAAAGATCACGAGCCCGTCACCTTCGAGCCGGGCCAGCATATCGCGGTCGGCGTAGTAAGAGCCCTCATTGTGGGCGATCGGCAGGCGCAGCAGCTGGCCTGGGGTATAGCCGCGGGTGAAGGCGGTGTCGCTCCGCTCAACCCGCAGCATTACCGTTTGGCACAAAAAGTGGAGCGACGGATTGCGGGCTAGTTGCCCCGGCAGCAAGCCCGCTTCGGTTAAGATCTGAAAGCCGTTGCAGATCCCCACTACCGGCCCACCGCGAGCGGCAAAGGCGCGCACTGAGTCCATCACCGGCGACAGGGCGGCCAGCGCACCGCTGCGCAGGTAGTCGCCGTAACTGAAGCCGCCGGGGATGACCACCGCACCGGCGCCCTTAAGATCGCGCTCGCGGTGCCAGATCATCACCGCTTCGGCCCCTAGTCCGGCCAGCGCATAGCGTGCGTCGTCGTCGCAGTTCGAGCCAGGAAACTGAATCACCGCTACCTTCATGAAACCCCTTCAGAGCGCCAAAGCGCCAAGCGAGCTTACCACTTCACAGGGCCACACTCTAGGCGCTGCCTATGCTATGCCTATGCTATAGTTGTGCGACATGTGCCCTGGGCACAGCTAAAGGCTCTGGAGGACTTTTTGTCACACGCTGCCAGCATCACCAACCACCCCCAGGGGGTCGAGGAGGCACTAGAGACGAGCCGCGATATCTTTGCCAAGGCGTTCGCGTTCACCCGCGCGGACGAGGCAGCGGCGCTCGGGCTGCACCCATTTTTCCGTCCTATTGCGGCCCAGCATGGTGGTACTGTCACCGTCGAAGGCCGCGAGATGGTAATCACCGGCTCAAACGATTATCTGGGCTTAACCCAAGACCCGCGCCTTAAAGAGGCGGCGCGCGCGGCGCTTAACGACTTCGGCACCAGCTGCACCGGCTCGCGCTTCTTGACCGGCACCCTGACGCTGCACGAGGAGCTCGAGCTCCGCCTGGCCGATTTCTTCCGCAAACCCGCAGCCTTGACCTTTAGCGCCGGTTACTTAGGCTCGCTGGGAGTGATTAGCGCGCTAGCCGGGCGCCAAGATATTCTTTACTTCGACCGGGAGAACCATGCCTGCCTCTATGACGCGGCCCGGCTCTCCTTTGGCACACTGCGCAAGTACGAGCATAATGACATGGACGAGCTCGAGCGGCTGCTGGCCAAGGATGCCCATAAGCCCGGGGGGCGGCTGATTGTAACCGACGGCGTCTTTTCGATGAGCGGGCATATCGCCAAGCTTCCCGAGATCGTGGCTATTGCCCGCCAACACGGTGCGCGGGTGATGGTTGACGACGCCCACGCCTCCGGCGTGTTGGGTGAAGGGGGGCGCGGTACCGCCGAGCATTTTGGGCTCGAAGACCAGGTCGATCTAATCTTCGGCACCTTTTCCAAGTCGTTCGCTTCCGTAGGCGGCTTTGTGGCTGGCGAGCGCAAAGTTATTAACTGGATCAAGCACAAGGCACGACCCTTTATCTTCACCGCAGCGCTGCCCGCTATGCAGATGGCAGCAGCACTCAAGGCGCTAGACATCATCGAGAGCGAGCCCTGGCACCGCGAGCAGCTCTGGCATAACGTCAAGCTGCTGCATGACGGCTTGAACAGCCTGGGCTTTGATACGCTCGGTTCCGAGACACCGATCGCGCCGGTGCTAATAGGCCCTGATGAGCTGGCAGTCATCTTCTGGCGGGGCTTGTGGGATGCCGGTGTCTTCACCACCCCGGCCTTGCCGCCCGGCGTGCCGGTGGGGCAGGCGATCATCCGCACCAGCGTCAACGCTAACCACACGCCTGAGCAGCTTAAGCGGCTGCTGGACGCTTTTGCGATGGTGGGACGGCAGCTCGGTGTGATTGCGGGGTAACATGAGGCGCATACTAAAGCGATTTTCAGAGCCCTCTCGCTCAAGCGCCAGTATTAGCGCTGCGTTTCGGGCGCAGCTACCGGCATGAGCGCCGTAGTGATCCGGCCAGTAATCAGTCGGCGCGATCTTAAGCGCTTCATCGAGTACCCCTTTGCGCTGTACCGGCATGACCCGCACTGGGTAGCGCCGTTGCTGATTAACGAGTGGGCTAAGTTCAACCCCAAAAAGAATCCCTTCTACCAGCACGCCCGCATGGCGCTTTACCTGGCCGAGCAAGGGGGTGAAGTTGTCGGGCGGATCGCTGGCATCGACGATGACAACCACAACGCCACCCATAACGACAACCTGGCCTTTTTTGGCTTCTTCGAGGCCGCCAGCCAGGAGGCGGCCCACGCCCTGCTAGCAACGGTGGAAGGCTGGGCTGTGGAGCTTGGCCGCAGCGCACTGCGCGGCCCGGCCAACCCCAGCATGAACGACGGGTCAGGGTTGCAGATCAGCGGTTTTGATGTAGACCCCTTTATCATGATGCCCTATAATCCGCCGAGCTACCCTGGCTATGTCGAGGCGGCAGGCTACCAGAAGATCAAAGACCTCTACGCCTGGTTGAACGATGAGGAGCGCGGCTTGGGCGAACGGCTGCTCAGGCTGGTCGAGCGGATCGAGCAGCGTCTCAAGCCGGTGATACGCCCGGCCAACCTCAAGCAGTTAGACCGCGAGCTAGCTCTCCTTAAGCGGGTCTACAACGAGGCCTGGGAGCCGAATTGGGGCTTTGTCAAGTATACCGACGCCGAGTTTGACCACCTGGCCGCTGAGCTCAAACTGATCATCGACCCCGATGTCGCCCTGATCGCCGAGGTCGAGGGGAAGGTGGCCGGGTTAGCTATCGGCCTGCCCGACTTAAATCAGGTCTTAAAGCGCATCCGGGGCCGCCTGCTGCCCTGGGGGATCTTCACGCTGCTCAGGCGCAAGCGCTACATCAACCAGATCCGTCTCCCCATCCTGGGGCTGTTGCCGGAGTTCCGCCGCACCGGGCTCGAGCTGGTGCTGATTCGCGAAGTCTTCCGGCGCGGCACTGCCAAGGGCTATCGGCGCTGCGAAGGTAGCTGGATTCTTGAGGACAACGAAGCCATGAACAACGGTATCAAGGCTGCCGGTGGCTATCTAGCCAAGACCTACCGGCTCTATCAGAAGCCCTTGTAAATGCTGCGCGCGCTAGCAGCCGAACTTAAAACGCTTGTGCTGCCCGCCAAGCCGACGTTATATCTCGGCCTGGCGCTGCTACTGTCAAGCCTCTTCTGGTATCTGGGCAGCCCTGGCCCGCATTTGGCCGGTGTTCCGCGCAGCCTGGAAGCGGCGCTCACTACCATCGGGTGGGCGCTGCTGCTGCTCTTCATTGTCCCATTGGTGGTCTTACTGGCCTGCCGCGAGCCCTGGCGGGAGTTCGGCCTGGGCCTGGGAGACATCCGCTTCGGTGCTGGGGCAACAGCGCTGCTGACCATCCTGGTAGTGCCGGGGTTGGCCATCGGGGCGCGCCTGCCGGAGATCCAGGCCACCTATCCCTGGGCCGGCGCCTGGGCCGGAGCTACCATCACCAACCTGTTGCTGTGGAGCCTGCTATATGCTGCATATTACGTCGCTTATGAGTTTTTCTTTCGCGGTTTCATGCTGCACACCCTTAAGCCCCTGTGGGGAGTGAAGGCTGCCGTCTGGCTGCAAGCCGCCGCCTCAGCCTTGATCCACCTTGGCAAGCCGCTGCCGGAGATGCTGCTGGCCATCCCCTTCGGGCTGGTTTTCGCGGTGTTGGCCCTGCGCAGCCGCTCGCTACTGTGGCCCATTGTGCTGCATCTGATCATCGGCCTCAGCAACGACCTCTTCTCGCTCTACTTCCAGGGGTTGCTGTTGCCATGAAGGTAGCTGTTACCGGCGCTCACGGTTTTATCGGCAGCCACTTGTCCGAGCGGCTGTTAGCAGCCGGGCACCAGGTGCGCGCCCTGGTCAGCCCCTGGGGGGTGCTGGATAACCTGGCCGCGGTAAGGGCTGAGCTCGAGCTGGTCCGCGCCGATATCACTAACTCTGAGAGCTTAACAGGCGCCTTTGACGGGATCGAGGTAGTGGTTCACGCCGCCGCCCGGGTGGCCGAATGGGGCCCCTGGGAGCCGTTTTATCAGGCCAACGTAGTGGGCACCGAACGCGTGCTGCGCGAAGCTGAGCTTGCCGGGGTGAGGCGGCTGGTGCTGGTCTCGAGCGTGGCCGTACACCGTTATCGGGGCTACCGCGATGCCGACCCTAGAGCTACTCCCCGTGACGGCGACCTCAACGCCTATGCTCGCTCTAAGGTAATCGCTGAGCTGTTGGTAGAGCGGGCTAAGGGGCTCGAGCCGGTCATCGTCCGGCCCGGAGTGTGGCCGTTCGGCCCGCGCGACCCGATCTTATCGCGGCTGATGGCCGCTTTGCGGCGCGGCCTCTTTCCGCTGGTAGAGGGTGGGCGCGCTGTTATCAACACCGCCTACGTCGGCAATCTGGCTGAAGGGCTGTTGCTGGCGGCGACCGTCCCGGCGGCGGCTAACCGCCTCTATCTGATCGCCGACGAGGGGGCGCCGACCTGGCACGAAGTGTTGGCGGAGTTGGCCCGCTTGCTCGGCGTGGCGCCGCGCTGGCTAATGGTCCCAGGGGGGGCGGCAGCTCTGCTCGGTCACGCCGTGGAGGGGGTATGGACGGCGGTTCGGCCCAAGGAGGCTCCGCCCATCAGCCGCTACGCTGCCGCGCTGATGCGCCGAGACCTCCACTTCTCGCTCGCGGCAGCCCAGCAGGAGTTAGGCTATCAGCCGCTGCTAAGCTGGCAGCAGGGGCTACAGCGAAGCGTGACCGGCTAAACTCCTACGCCGTCATGGTGCAACTTTTAGCGGCTCGGTATGATAGTTTCATGACACGCCCGCACATCGCCTTTGCCACCATCGCGGCGGGAGGAGGGCACGTAGCGACGGCGCGGGCTATGGCCCAGGCGCTGGAGGCTGATTATCCGGGCCAGTTCGACCTCACCATCTCCGACCTGCTGAGCGATCTTGGATTTGCTGTGCAGGACCATCGCCACAAGGCGCAGTGGCGCTGGATGCTGGCGCACCCCTGGACGGCCCGCTCCGGGCAGCGGCTGATCGACGCCTTCCCAGCCGTCACGCGGCGGGTACTGCGGCGTTCGTTAGACGAGGTGGCCAAAGCTGCCGCTCAGCACTTCCAGGCCCAGCCGCCCGCGCTGATCGTCGCCAATCACGGCTTCTTGACCTTTACGCTCACCCGGAGCCGGCGGCGCTACGACTTGAGCACGCCGGTGTTGACCTTTGCCACCGAACCGCTGGATGCCAGTGCGCTGTGGGCCGAGCCGGAGGCCGATCACTTCGCGGTGCCGTCCCGCCCGGTGCTTAACGACCTGGTGCGGCTAGGCGTGAGTGCCGATAAGATCGACATAGTGGGCTATCCGGTGCAGCAGGCCTTCTTGCGGCCGCTAAGCCAGGCGGAGGCTCGAGCCTGCCTGGGCCTGCCGGAGCGCTTTACCTGCTTGGTATCCCTGGGCGGCGAGGGGGTGGGAGCCAACGCTGTAGCGGTGGTGCGGACGCTGTTGGCGCTGCCGCAAACCCCGCAAGTAGTGGTTATTGCCGGGCGCAACGAGGCTTTAGCAGGGACGCTACGAGCCTTCGCGTCGTCGCAGCTGGCGGTGCGCGGCTTTGTTGACAACATGGCCGACTATCTGGCGGCTTGTGATCTGGTCATCGGCAAGGCCGGGCCGG
>JAGXSO010000049.1 GCA_018333775.1 Truepera sp. | reverse complement strand
ATGCGCGAAGCCCGTGACTGGCTCGAGTACTGCAACGGCACCAAAGATACCGCGCTGGTTAAGCTGCGCCAATCGCACGGTTACGAGGCGCCGCATGGTGTCAAATACTGGGGGATCGGCAACGAAGTGGACGGCCCCTGGCAGATCGGGATGAAAACACCCGAGGAGTATGCTCGAGCCTACACCGAGTACGCCAAGGTGATGAAGTGGACCGATCCCAGCATCAAACTGCTGGCTGCAGCCGTGTCATTATGGGATAAATCCTTCGTGGAGCGCGTTCAGCTTCTCATGGAGCACGCTGCTTACATAACCCCGTTCACCCGGCAAAACTTAATCGATTACATCGCCATTCACTGGTATGTCGGCAACAACCGCAATCGCGGCTTTGCTGACAACGACTTCGCCAGCTATATGGCCATCTCAGAGCGGTTCGAAGACTACCTGAGCGCTACTGAAGGCATCATTCGGGCCATGTCGTCAGCGCTTAAGCTCAAACACGACATCCCCATTGCTGTCGATGAGTGGAACGTCTGGTATCGCGTAGGCAACGAAGGCAAGTTAGAAGAGATCTACAACCTTGAAGATGCGCTGGTTGTCGCCATGCACTTTAACGCCTTTATCCGTCACGCCAAGACGGTCAAGATGGCTAACATCGCCCAGATCGTCAACGTCATTGCGCCGATCTATACCCGTCCTGACGGGCTAGTGCTGCAAACTACCTTCTATCCCTTCGAGGTCTATAGCCGGACCTGTGGTGACACTGCGCTCGACGTACACTGGTCAGGAGATACCTTCTCGACACCCGAGTTTGCCGGCTTAAGGACGCTGGATGTGTCCGCCACACTGGATACGCCGGGGAAGAAGCTGGCAGTCTATCTGGTCAACCGGACCGACAGCAAGGCCAGCGAAACCAGCGTTGAGCTAACCCGTGGACGCTTTGCCGGCCCGGCCAAAGCCTTTATCGTCAACGGCCCTGACATTAAGGCCCAGAACACCTTTGCTACCCCCGATCAGGTCGGGGTTCGCGAGCAGGCGCTGATTGCCGCTGGTCAGTCGTTTACCATTACACTGGAGCCGCACTCGTTCACTGCGCTGGTGTTTGACCTTGCCTGATAGCCTGTCGCGCTCTGATTAACCACGGACCCATGCCGTCGCTCGATCACTTAAACTGTGTGAGGGTGACGGCAACCCATTGAAGGGGTGAACATGTATACCATCGGCATCGACTTCGGCACGGAATCGGGCCGGGCACTCTTGGTGCGCGTCAGCGACGGGGCGGAGATCGCCACCGCGGTCCACCCTTACGCCGACGGCGTCATCGACGAGCGGCTGCCCGGCAGCGACCAGCCCCTACCCCCCGACTGGGCGCTACAAAACCCGGATGACTATATCGAGGTCTTAAAGCGCACCATTCCAGACGTTCTCAAGCAGGGCGGCGTTAGCCCTGACGAGGTGATCGGCATCGGCATCGACTTCACCTCCTGCACCATGCTGCCGGTACTAAAGGACGGTACACCGCTGTGCCGTTTGCCGCAGCACCGCCATAACCCGCACGCCTGGGTCAAGCTCTGGAAGCACCACGCGGCGCAGCCGCAGGCCGACCAGATCAACGAGACGGCCCGCAGGCTGGGCGAGCCCTGGTTGGCGCGCTACGGCGGCAAGATCTCCTCGGAGTGGTTTTTTAGCAAGGCGTTACAGATCCTGGCCGAGGCGCCGGAGATCTATCACCAGGCCGACCGGCTCATCGAGGCCACCGACTGGGTGGTCTGGCAGCTCACCGGCGTGGAGACCCGCAACGCCTGCACCGCCGGCTACAAGGCCATCTATCAGAATGGCGGCTTTCCGTCACGAGGTTTCTTTGCCGCCCTCCACCCTGACTTTGCCGAGGTGGTAGACCAGAAGATGTCGCTCGAGCTGCTGGCGCTAGGCGACAAGGCGGGCGGGCTGAGCGAAGAGGTGGCGCGCTGGACAGGGCTTAAACCAGGTACGCCGGTAGCGGTTGCCAACGTTGACGCACACGTAACCGTGCCGGCAACAGGGCACGTCGAACCCGGCACGCTGGTGATGATCATGGGCACCTCAACCTGCCATATGCTGGTTGGCGACGCCTTGCGCGAGGTAGAAGGGATGTGCGGGGTGGTGGCGGGTGGCATCGTCCCTGGGTACTATGGTTACGAAGCCGGCCAGAGCGGCGTTGGCGACATCTTCGCCTGGTTCGTGGAGAACGGGGTGCCCCCCGAATACCACCAGCGCGCCATGAGTCAGGGCCTGGACCTGCACAGCTATCTGGCTCAAGAGGCGGCCCAGCAGCGTCCGGGTGAACACGGCCTCTTAGCCCTCGACTGGTTCAACGGCAACCGCAGCGTGCTGGTCGATGCCGAGCTGAGCGGCCTGATCGTCGGCATGACCCTTGCCACTACCGCACCCGACATCTATCGCGCGCTTCTGGAGTCTACCGCCTACGGCACGCGGGTTATTGTCGAGGCTTTCGAACAAAGCGGCCTGCCGGTCAACAGATTGGTCGCGGCGGGCGGCCTGCCCGGCAAGAACCCGCTCATGATGCAGCTCTACGCCGATGTCTGCAACCGGGAGATCAACTTAATCAAGAGTGAGCAAGGCCCGGCCTTGGGCGCGGCGATGCACGCCGCTGTGGCGGCAGGCGCTTATCCCGATATCGCCGCAGCTGCCAAGCAGATGGGCGGGCTTAGTGACAAGGTTTACCGGCCCACCCCTGAGCATGCTCGTCTCTTTGAAGGGTTGTATCAGGACTACCGCTACCTTCACGACCTGTTTGGCCGCAGCCGCAAAGGCGAGCCGGGGGGTGTGATGAAGCGGCTACGTGAGCTGCGCACAAAAGCCCTCCAAGCGGGAGCAGGCGCATGAGCACAACACTTGAGGACCTGAAGCGGGCGGTATGCGACCTTCACGCCCTGCTGCCGGCTAATAAGCTCGTCGCCTGGACCAGCGGCAATATCAGTGGGCGCTTGCCGGGGAACGCTGCCATGATCATCAAGCCGAGCGGCGTGCTGTTTGAGGACCTCACGCCTGAGAGTATGTGCGAGGTCGATATCCACACGCTGGAGAACCGCAGCGCTTACAAGGTCTCATCGGACACGGCCACCCATGCTTACATCTACCGGGAGATGCCCGCAGTGGGCGGCATCGTCCATACGCATAGCCCCTACGCGACAGCCTGGGCAGCGGTCGGGCGTGAGATCCCCTGCATCCTAACGGCGATGGCGGACGAGTTCGGCGGCCCCATCCCGTGCGGCGGTTTTGCCCTGATCGGCGGCGAAGAGATCGGCCGCGAGGTGGTGCGCGTGCTGACGGGGCACCGCTCACCCGCAATTATCCTGCAAAACCACGGGGTCTTTACCATCGGCAAAACGCCTAAGGAGGCGGTGAAGGCTGCGGTGATGTGCGAAGACGTAGCCCGCACGGTGTTCTTGGCGCATCAACTGGGGCAGCCCTTAACAATCGATCCAGACGCTATCGACAAGCTCTTTGAACGTTACCACACGCAATACGGCCAGTAGGAATTGCCCATGTTATCGTTCACCATCACGGCTGAAAACAGGGCGACCACGGGGGGTCGCCCCTACTTGAATACTTGAATACTTGAATACTTGTTTCTCGCCCCCCTCAGAAAGCAGGAACCCCATGAAACAGCTCGCTACCCCCGACCTCTGGTTCGTCTGCGGCTCGCAACACCTCTACGGCCCCGGCCCGCTGGAAGAGGTCAAAGCCAACGCCCAGGCAGTTGCTAAGTCCCTTGACGGGTCGGGCAGCATCCCGCTCCCGGTGCGTTTTAAGGCCCTCCTCACCATGCCCGAGGAGATCCGCGAGACCTGCCTGGCGGCCAACAGCGACCCTAACTGCGCCGGGTTAATCCTGTGGATGCACACCTTTTCGCCGGCCAAGATGTGGATCGGCGGCCTCTCCAGTCTGAAAAAACCTTTCTGCCACCTGCATACGCAGTTTAACCGTGAGCTGCCCTGGGAGACCATCGACATGGACTTCATGAACCTCAACCAGGCTGCACACGGCGACCGCGAGGCCGGCTTCCTCCACAGCCGGCTGCGCTTGGGGCGCAAGGTAGTGGTCGGGCACTGGTCGGACCCTGAGGTTCAGGAGCGCCTGGGGGTGTGGGCGCGCGCGGCTCATGCCTGGCACGACCTGCAAGGCGCCAAGTTCGCCCGCTTCGGCGACAACATGCGCTATGTGGCCGTCACCGAGGGGGACAAGGTGGCCGCCGAGCTGCGCTTCGGCTTCTCGGTGAGCGGCTACGGCGTAGGCGATCTGGTTGCTAAGGTCAACGGCGTATCGGAGCAGGCAATCGACGAACTTATCGGCGATTATGAGAAGCGCTACGAGGTGGCGAGGGAACTGCGTAGGCGCGGCGAGCGCCACGAGTCGCTGCGTTACGGGGCGCGGCTCGAGCTAGGCCTGCGCGCTTTTCTTGAGTCTGGGGGGTTCAAAGGCTTTACCACCACCTTTGAGGACCTCCACGGCTTAAGGCAGCTCCCCGGCCTGGCGGTGCAGCGCCTGATGACCGATGGTTACGGCTTCGGGGCGGAAGGCGATTGGAAGACTGCCGCCTTGCTAAGGGCCATGAAGGTGATGGGGCACGGGCTGCCGGGCGGCACGTCGTTCATGGAGGACTACACCTATCACCTGAGCCCACAAGGACACCAGGTATTGGGCTCGCACATGCTCGAGCTTTGTCCTAGTATCGCCGCCACTAAGCCTACGCTCGAAATTCACCCCTTAGGCATCGGCGGCAAGGAAGACCCGGTGCGGCTCGTTTTCAACGCTAAAACCGGCTCCGCTATCAACGTCTCGCTGATCGACTTGGGCAACCGCTTCCGCCTGATCTTGAACGAGGTCGAGGCGGTAGCGCACCCTAAACTCCCCCGGCTCCCAGTCGCTCGAGCCGTCTGGGAGTGTAAGCCTGACTTCAAAACGGCCTGTGCCGCCTGGCTTTATGCCGGCGGTGCCCACCATACCGGCTACAGTTACGACGTCACAGCCGAACACCTGGCAGACTTTGCGGAAATAGCCGGGGTGGAACTGGTCGTTATCGACCAAGACACCAGGCTGCGCAGTTTTAAGAACGAACTCCGCCTTAACGACCTCTATTACGCTCTCGCTCACGGCCTGCGCGGCTAGCCCAAGGCCATGAATACATGACTACCCGTATCGACGCCGCCTTGCACCAGGTCAGCGATACCCGGTGCCTGCGGATCGGCGCCGGAGTGCTGGCCTCAGTCACCGAAGTGCTGTCGCAGTGCTATGAACAGCGCGCGGCAGTGGTCGTTGCCGATGAGAACACCTTTAGCGCCGCAGGCAAGCTTGTGAACGAGCAGTTACAGGCTGCTGGACGTACCATCGGAGCGCCGATCATCTTCCCCGGCACGCCACCGCTATACGCCGACTTTGACCACGTGCTGGTTCTGGAGGAGGCGTTCCGAACTCACGACGCCATCCCCGTCGTAGTCGGCTCGGGCACGCTTAACGACCTTACCAAGCTAGCGGCCTATCGCGCCAACCGGCAGTACCTGTGCGTCGCTACCGCAGCCTCGATGGACGGCTACACTGCCTTCGGTGCCGCTATCACCAAGGCCGGTTTTAAGCAGACCATGGCCTGTCCGGCGCCGCGGGCGGTGATAGCCGACCTGGACGTGCTGGCGCAGGCTCCACCGGAGTTAAAAGCCAGCGGCTACGGGGACCTGCTGGGTAAAGTCACTGCCGGCGCCGACTGGCTCTTGGCTGACGCGCTCGAGCTCGAGCCGATCGATCGGCGCGCCTGGTCGCTGGTGCAGGAGTCGCTGCGCGCCTGGACCGCTCACCCTGACCGGCTGCGCGACGGCGACCCGCAGGCTCTCAGCGACCTCTTTGAAGGTTTGACCCTGACCGGCCTGGCGATGCAGCTCAGCGCCTCCTCACGACCGGCCTCAGGCAGCGAGCACCGCTTCAGCCATCTCTGGGAGATGCAGAGCGGCCCTGTCGCAGCCCTGCACGGCTTCAAGGTCGGCGTCGGCACCATCGCCGCCGCCGCGCTTTATGAACGGCTGCTAGCCCGCGATCTGACGCGGCTCGATATTGCTAAGTGCTGCCGCGCTTGGCCGTCCCGCACCGAAGTTGAACGGGCGGTCCGGCAAGGGCACGATCACCCCCAACTGGCCGAACAAGCCGTAGCCGAAAGCCTGGCTAAGTACATCGACGCCAGTCGACTGCGCCAGCGCCTGCTCCTGCTGCAAGAGCGCTGGCCAGCGCTACGTGAGCAGCTCCAGGCGCAGCTCCTGCCAGCAGATCAGCTCCAAAGCCTGCTCCAGGCCGCCGGCTGCCCGACCGAGCCGACCGAGATCGGCGTGAGCTGGCCGCAGCTTAAAGCAAGCTACCACCTGGCGCGGACTATCCGCAGCCGCTACACTGTGCTCGATCTGGTGGCCGAGACCGGGCTGAGGTCCGAATTGGTCGAAGAGCTTTTCGCCCCCGGCGGGTTCTGGGCACGCCCTCCCACACTCAAAAGCCTCAGACCCTAAGGAGCCGATTGCCAAGACCTGCTATAGTAGTATGTTTCGGTGCGCTTCGCACCGCTGGAGGCATTACATGGTTAGAATCCGCCTGATGCGCCTAGGCGCTAAGAAGAACCCTCACTATCGCGTGGTAGTGGTCGATACTCGCAAGAAGCGCGGCGGCGACTATCTCGAGTCCCTGGGCTACTACGACCCGCGCCAGACCGTGGAGACCCCGCTGAAAATCGACGTCGAGCGCGCCCAGTACTGGCTCGGCGTGGGCGCTCAGCCGTCTGAAAGCACAGTGCCGCTGCTGACGCAGGCCGGGGTTACGGTCGGCAAGGTGCTGGCCAAGCGCGCCAGGCACCTGGCCGTCGGTGAAGGCCAGGCCTAGATGCCCATTGAGCTCGTCACCTTCATCGCTCAAAATCTGGTGGCCGACCCGGACGCGCTCAAGGTGCAGGCCGAGCGGCGCGGTTACGATATCCGCATTGAGATCCGCTGTGGCCAGGATGACGCCGGGCGGATCATCGGCCGGGGTGGGCGAGTGATTAACAGCATCCGCACTCTGGCTCGAGCGGCGGCTGACGGGCGCGAGCGTGTCGACGTCGAGCTCGTGAACGACCAGGCTGCGCCCGACAATTAAGCCCTCAGCGCTGATGGCGCCGTTAAGCCACCCTGTGCCCGAGGGGTATAGCCAGATCGGCACACTAGGCAAGACCTTCAAGCTCGAGGGGGGCTTGCGTTTTTATGGCTTGGGCCAGGCCGAGCAGGCTGCGATTGTGGAGTTAAAGCAGGTCTTTGTGCCGCCTTTGGGGGTGGTCACGCTCAAGCGGGTCGAGGTGATGCCCCAGCAGACGGTGCTCTATCTGGCGGGCGTGCTGAGCATCGAGGCCGCCAAGCGGCTGGTCAATGAGCCGGTCTATGCTCCACGCATCGCCTTGCCGGGCGAAGCTTACGGTTATGTTGAGGCATTAATCGGCAGGCCGGTGCTGCGCGACGGTCAGCCGTTTGGGGTCGTCCGTGACCTGCTCGAGGCCGGCGGCCAACGGCTGTTGGTAGTCGGCGCCCAAAGGGCTATACACCTAGTGCCGTTGGCCGCGCCTTATGTAACTGTGGGCGACGCAATCGACATCCGCAACCCCCCCGAGGGGCTCTTCGAGCCGGCATGAAGTACACCGTCCTGAGCTTATTTCCCCAACTGCTTAAGCCCTGGACCGAAGAAGGGCTCTTGGGACGCGCTGCTAGACAAGGGTTGATCTCCTTTGCGCTGCGCGATCTGCGCGCCTATGCCACCGACCGGCACCGCAGCGTTGACGACGCCCCTTACGGCGGTGGGGCGGGGATGATCATCCGGGTCGACATCGCCGCCAAGGCCATCGCCGAGGCCAAAGCCGACGCGCCGGAGCCCGCTGAGATCATCCTGCTCACCCCCGCTGGCGAGCCATTCACACAACAGCTAGCTTCAGAGCTAGCCGGCAAGCAGCACCTGGTCCTGCTGTGTGGCCGCTACGAGGGCTTCGATGCCCGGCTCGAGCGCTATGTCAGCCGTGAAATCAGCCTCGGTGATTACGTGCTGATGGGGGGCGAAGTAGCCGCGCTGGCGCTGATTGAGGCCACTGCGCGGCTCATCCCCGGGGTCTTGGGTGACGCCGACAGCCATGCCCAGGACTCGTTTAGCACCGGGCTGCTGGACTACCCGGAGTACACCCGCCCGCCAGTCTTTGAGGGCGCCAGCGTCCCGGAGGTGCTGCTGAGCGGGCACCATGCGCAGATCGCCGCCTGGCGGCAAGAGCAGGCGCTGCTACGGACCCTTCAGCGGCGGCCTGACCTGCTAGCGCAATCGGCACTGAGCGAAGCGCAGCGCCGATT
>JAGXSO010000048.1 GCA_018333775.1 Truepera sp. | reverse complement strand
CCAGGTCTAGCGCCTGTTTAAGCCGCTTTTCATCGACGTCCATCAGGGCAATAGTGCTCTCCTGGAGGGCCGGCGTCAGCAAGATGTCGCTGCAAAGGTTGCGGGTAAATACCACACTGCCCGCGCCGATAAGGGTGATTTTAGGCATATGTCTCCTTAAAAGACCGTTTAGGCAGCTCAACTGTACTCGGGCAGCCAGTCCCCGTGAGCCGCGATGAGTTCATCAATTAGCGACCAGAGCTGGCCCAGATCAAGCTCAGCCGCCGCGTGCGGGTCGAGCATGGCGGCATGATAGATGTGCTCGAGCTTGCCCGTAAGAGCTGCCTCCACGGTCAGCGCTTGCACGTTGATGTTGGTCTGCATCAAGGCTGCCAGCTGCGGCGGCAGAGAGCCGATGCGGGTAGGCTGGATGCCGTTTTTATCGACCAAGCAGGGCACTTCGACGCAGCAACCGGGCGGCAGGTTGTCGATTAAGCGCTGGTTGCTGACGTTGCCGTAGACGACTCTCGGCTGCCCGGTCTCCAGGCTATGGATGATTAGGGAGCCGTACTCATGGCTGCGGCGCACCTCGAGCGGCTCCTCGAGCCTGACTCGCTGCTCCTCCCACTCTTTGATCTGCGCCTCGCAGCGGCGGAGATACTCATCGAGCGGGATGTTGAAGCGCTCAATGAGATCGGGGCGGTCGCGCTTGATAAAGTAAGGGACGTACTCCGCCAAGTGTTCGCTCGACTCGGTCACGAAGTAACCGAGCCGCCTTAGCATCTCGTAGCGCACGCGATTCCAGTCGGGCACGCGGCCCTCGTCGATGACCTGGCGGATTAGCGGGTAGAGGTCCTGGCCGTTACGTTCGAATGTGAGATAAAAGGCCAGATGATTGATGCCTGCTGCCAGATAGTTGATCTCGTCGATGGGGACACCAATATCGCGCGCCAGCTGTTCAGCCGTCCCCTGAACGCTATGGCATAAGCCGACGGTGGTAATGTGGCTGGCGCGATTTATGGCCCAGCAGTTCATCGCCATCGGGTTGACGTAGTTGAGAAAGGTAACGGTGGGGCAGAGCCGCTCCATGTCGCGCACCATTCCCAACAAGACCGGGATGGTTCTCAAAGCGCGCATGATCCCGCCGATGCCCAAAGTGTCGGCGATCGTCTGCCGGAGGCCGTATTTTTTGGGGATCTCGAAGTCGATCAAGGTGGCGGGCCGATAGCCGCCGACCTGGATCATGCAGATGGCATAATCGGCGCCATCCAGGGCATGCTCGCGGTCGGTGGTTGCCTCAAGCTGCGGCCTCGCTCCGAGCGCTGCTGCCAACCGGTGAGCTACGGCCTCAGAGGTTTTAAGCCGCTCACTGTCGATATCATAGAGGCTGATGCTGGCGCTGCTAAGTTCGGGAAAGCTTAAGATGTCACCGAGTAGCTTCCTGGCGAAGACCGTGCTGCCGGCGCCGATGAAGGTGATCTTGGGCATAGAGCAAGGCTCCTCTGAGTCAATACGGCTGAGTTTTGATAGATCAGATGGTGAAAAGTCGGGTAGGAATCAACCTCCTCAATCGCGCTCAAACGGTCGAGGTAGCGTCTACGGCATCTCTCAGCCCGTCGCCAAGAAAATTAAAAGCGAGCACCGTCGCGAGAATGGCAATGCCGGGTAGTAGTAGCCAAGGGTACCGGCCTATGGTTTCTAGTGTAGAGGCATCACTCAACAGCACACCCCAACTGACCAGTGGCGGTTGAATGCCCAGGCCCAAAAAGCTCAGAGCGCCTTCCGCTAAAATGAGATCCGGCACAGTAATGGTTAAAACGACAACGATGTGACTGACAACGTTTGGCAAGACATGCCGGAAGACGGTGTAAAGGTGCGTGGCACCGAGAGCTTGGGCGGCCATCACGAACTCCTCTTCGCGATAAGAAAGCACCTTACCCCGCACCTCACGGGCCAAGACCGGCCAGCTGAGCAAGGCGAAGATCATGATAATGCCGATAAAGACGCCCAAGGGTGGCCACTCCACCGGGATGGCTACGCTGAGTGCCATGAAGAGCGGCAGTGTCGGGAAACTCAACAAGAGTTCGATAATGCGCTGCACGACCATGTCAAACCAGCCGCCGAAGTAACCCGACAGCGCGCCGATAATGGCGCCTAGTAGGGCGCTGACTATAGCCCCTAATAGCGCGACACTCATCGACACTTGACCGCCGAAAATAATCCGACTGAATAGATCCCGTCCCAATTTATCGGTGCCCAGGACGAAGATCGACCCGCCTTCGGCCACACCAAAAAGATGGATGTCGGTGCGGATCAGCCCAAAGAGGGTGTACTCCCAGCCACGCACGAAGAAATGGAGGTGATAACGCCGACTGGTATCTTCGATAAAGGTGCGTTGCCAGGTGTCGGGGTCGAAGCCGGGGGTCAGCGCGTAGGTAAAGGGCCGCAGATGAAAGCGCCCCTCGTGGTCGATAAAGCGGATGGGTTGTGGTGGCACATAAGCCTTGCCGAGGCGAATCTGATTGTGGTCGTAGGGCGCGAAAAAGGGCGCAAATACGGTAACAATTACCAGGGCCAGCACCATAACGCCACCGACTTTGGCCATCGGACTGCGCAGAAAACGCCGCCGGGTAAGCTCCAGGGTCGAGGTGCCTTTGACCTTCTCCTTACTAGTGCTCTGGGCCGACTTGGTATTAGTCATAGCGTATCCTCGGATCTACCCAGCTAAGGGCGATATCAGCTAATAGGTTGCTGATTACCAGAACGATGGCCAAGAGCATCAGGAACGAACCGGCCAGATACATGTCTTGAGTGTTGAGCGCAGCGAGAAAGACCGGACCCATGGTCGGCAGATTCAGTACCGTGCTGGCGACAAGTTCACCGCTCAGGAGGAAAGGCATGGTTACGCCGAGGTACATGACGATAGGCTGGATGGCGTTGCGCACCGCGTGTTTATAAATGACGCTGCGGGGAGCTAGTCCTTTGGCTTTGGCTGTGCGCACGTAGTTGCTGTTCAGGACGTCGAGCAAATTGGCGCGCATGACGCGCATGTTGCGTGCCGTTCCGGCTAGTCCGACAACCAGCACCGGCACCCAAAAATGCTGCAAGAAGTCGACAAACCGACTCCAGCTCCAGGGAGCCAGGGCATACTCCGGACTAAAGAACCCGCCTACATGTTGACCGAAATGAAAAGCGAGCACGTACATTAAGATCAGGGCCAAAAAGAACCCCGGCATCGAAAGCCCTATAAAGGCGAAAAGAGTTGCAGCGTGATCCCCCCAGCTATAACGGTGAGTGGCCGAATAGATACCGATCAAGACCCCGATTAGCACCGAGATAAGGTGGGCGCTGAGGGCGACCAGCAACGTCATGCCGAAGCGTTGCCAGATAACCTCGCTGACCGGCCTGCGGTACATAAACGAAAAGCCAAAGTCGCCGCGTGTAACGATAGCGCTGATCCAGCGACCATAGCGGACCAGGAAGGGCTGATCTAGACCATAGATCGCGCGCATGCGATCGGCAAGCTGACGCGCTTCTGCTGGGCTCATGCCGGCTTGAGCCACCAGCACATTTTGCATAGTGGTCATGTAGTCACCGGGCGGTGCATTGATAATGACAAAAGAGAAGAAGCTGATCAAGATGAGCGTCGGCACCGCGTAAATGAGACGGCGTACGATAAACTTAAACATCAAGAGGCTCCCTATTATGAGTAGGGACGACCTATGGGGTCGTCCCTACAGCGGTCACCGCTAGCGGCTCCAGGCCCGATTCTGATAGTCCTCAGCGGTTGGGATAAGGTCGAGGTGCCGAGGGGCTACTTGCAGCTCGCTTGGGACCCAAGCTATCCACGGCATGTTCTCCATGCCCCATTCGTACATGAAGGTCGGCAGGTCGTCGGGGATGTTGCGCAGCCGCTTGTGAACAGCGAGGCCGGCGCGGGCTTCATAAAGCCCCAGAGTGTAGATGTTACCGACGTGGAGGTCGAGGAGTTCATGGAAGATGGCTGTTCTGCGCCCCGGGTCGATGGTAAAGCGGGCTTCGTTGAGTAGCGCTTCCATTTGGGCTTCAAAAGGCAGCAGCTCGCGGCCACCCGGACCTGCCTGGTGCCACACCGGATCGCCTAAGGTGGCCGGGCCGAACACGCCCATATGCACGTCCGGGGTGGGGACATCGAGCCGATCGATAAACAGGTCAAATGTGCCCGCCGTGAGGGTCGCTTCCAAGGGACCCCCTACGAGCGTCCTGAGTCTGAGGTCGATGCCTACCGCCCGGAACAGGGCAACTAGGGCCTGACCCGCATCGATAGCGGCGGCTACGTCTCCAGACGCTAACACCTCGATAATCAGATTCTGACCGGCTACTAGCGTCCCTTGGGGCCAGTTCAAGATGCCGTCCCCATCGGTGTCGCGGAAGCCGAGTCCGGCCAAGAGCTCGCGGGAACTATCAGGGTTAAAGGCGTAGAGCTCTGCGTAAGGGGCCACAATGCTCTCTTCGAAGAAGGGAGACCCCGATTGGTAGCCGCCGAACCATCCCTGAGTCAGCGGGCCAGGGAAGGCCGCCGCAGCCAGGCCGTCACGATCGATGGCCTGCGACAAAGCCTGCCGGAACTCAAAGGTGCGGAACATCTCCCGCAGCGCCATCCTTCTGGGATCCTCAGCGCCCAGCATAGTGGAGAAGTTCATCAGCAGACGGAAGCCGATTCGGAAGTCCTCGAAACGCAGAGTAAAGTGCGCATCAGGGGCTCTGGCGCCCTCAAACATCATGCCGAAGATGGCCGGGTTCTCGACGTTGTCCCGGTCGCCGCGGTCAGCGATCAAGTTAAAGGTCCGCTGAACGCCACTGCGTGCTTCGGAGAACCAGACCTCGCTCTTGTAAGGGAGCTGTCTTCCTTCTTCATCCACCATCCAGAAGTATGGATTGCGGACCAGGACGAGTATCTCACCGGGTCGGTAGATGACGGGAACGAAGGCGCCAAGCGTTACTGGAGGTAGGTCTTGTGGCGGGGCAGACGTGAGCAGATCCATGTACGTCATCGCCGGATTGAAGGCGGGGTGCCAGTGCGAGAAGACGTGCTTGGGCATGATTGAAAACTGGAGGTAGCCCATGGAGTGGAACGCGGCCATTGGGAAGGGTGC
>JAGXSO010000047.1 GCA_018333775.1 Truepera sp. | reverse complement strand
CCCGCCGCCCAGTCCGGCTGGCTCCCGCCGGGGCCGCCCACGTCCACTACGGTCATGCTGACCCCATCGACGGTAATGCTGCCCTTGGGGATTAGGTACTTGGCCAGGCGCGGATCGGCCCTGACGGTGATAATGTACGCCCCGGGCGCCGCCTCGACCGCGAGCACCGTGCCGGTCGTCTCCACGTGGCCGCTCACCAAGTGCCCGCCGAAGCGATCATCAGCGCGCATGGCCCGCTCGAGGTTAACCCGCGCCCCGGTGTGCCAACGTGGAGCGGTCTTAGCCACCGACTCCTGGGATAGTTCGACCTGAAAGCTCGCCTTATCAAAGGCGATCACCGTCAGGCAGCAGCCAGAGACAGCGATAGAGGTTCCTAGCTGCATCCCCTCAAGCACCTTATCGGCCTCGATGGTAACGCGCAAATTGCCCCCTATTAGCTCGCTCTTGACGATCCTGCCGGTCTCCTCAACAATGCCGGTAAACATTTATGCCTCTTTCTAGCGTTCTCGAAACATGTTCTCGCTTTGCTCGGACCGCCTCCGGCTCGGAAGCGAATAACGGACCTGCCCAGTGACGAGCAGGTCGCTGCCGATGAACTCGGTCTGGAGGTCGGCCAGGGTGATGGCCTCATCCATGTGGGCCACACCCAGACCTGCTATGGGGCTGGCCCCCGCCCCTCCCAACAGCTTCGGCCCGATAAAGAACGCTACCTTATCAATCACCTGCGCCTCAAAAAACGACCAGGCCAGCGCCCCGCCCCCTTCTAGCAACACACTGTTCACGCCTCGTTGGCGCAGGTCGGCCAGCGCCCCACGCACCGCACCGCGACCACGCTGTTCCGGCAAGGCGACGACCTCGGCGCCGACCGCGCGGAGCGCCTCAATCCGGCCAGCTGGGGCCTTATCGGTGGTATAGACGATCACCCGGGCCGCAGCACCGTGCTGATCGGGTAAGAACAGCTTGGCGGCGGGCGGGGTACGGGCCACCGAGTCGAAGATCACCTTCAGCGGGCTGCGACCCCCTGCCAACCGACAGGTCAGGAGCGGGTCGTCGAGCAAAACGGTATTGATGCCGACCGCGACCGCGTCGAACTGGTCCCGCCACTGCTGTACGAGCTCTCTGGCCGCTGCACCGGTAATCCAGCGCGACTGCCCGGTGCGGGTAGCGATCTTGCCATCGAGAGTCATGGCCGTCTTATAGAGCACCAGGGGGCGCTGCCGGCGCTGTACGGTAAAGAACGCTTCGTTTTGACGCTCGGCCTCGTCCTGCAAGACGCCACTCAAAACCGCGATGCCGGCCTCCTGCAGGCGGGCCGCGCCGCCAGCCGCCAACGGATTGGGGTCGTTAGCAGCAAAGACCACCCGGCTGACCCCGGCGGCGATCAGCGCTTCGCTGCACGGTGGAGTGCGGCCTTGATGGGCGCAGGGCTCCATGGTCACATAGACCGTAGCACCCCGCGCATCGCCGGCTTGCTGTAAGGCCCGCACTTCGGCGTGAGCCTCCCCGGCGCGCTCATGCCATCCTTCGCCGAGGACGACCCCCTCTCGCACGATGACACAGCCGACCAGCGGGTTGGGGCTGGTGCGCCCTCGCCCCCGCTCGGCCAGCGCTAGCGCACGGCGCATGTGCTGCACATCCTTAGCACTTAGCTGATCTACCTGTCTGGCTGTGGTCATCCAGCGAGCCCTCAGCCGTGCCTGAGCACCGCTGCGGCATCCCTCCTTCTCCCATCCGGACTATCACCGTCGGTCCCGGAGTCACACCGGGTCGGGCGCGTGGCTTCGCGGACTGACGCCCCTGCCATTTCACCGCAGAGACGATCACCGCCGGTAGGGACTTTCACCCTGCCCTGAAGGATCGTGTTGAGCGTTCTCGCTTCGCTCGGAAGTCCGGCAGGCCAGCCTGCCACAGGTATTATACTGCGCGCGGCCAAGGTTGTGCGTTTCAGCATGTCAACAAAAGGTTGTAGGAAGTGGGATGTGGGACAATCCTACAACCCACAACCTACAACCTACTTTTTCTGACTATCTTGACCAAACTGGTCCAGCAAAGGTACATTAGCGTCATGACCGTACCAGTTACTCCAGCGGCAAACCTTGGATTACTGAGGCGATGACGAACCTCACTCTGGCTGTTGACAAAAGCCACGCCACCCCCGCCTATCTGCAGCTCAAGGAGCAGCTCACCGGCGCCATCGAAAAGGGCCTCCTGGCACCCGGCCAGGCGCTGCCTAGCGAGCGCGAGCTAGCCGCACTGCTTAAGCTTTCGCGCATGACTGTGCGCCATGCGCTCCTAGAGCTAGCCAGCGACAACTTAGTTGAGCAGCGGCAAGGCTCAGGCACCTACGTGCTGCCCCGGCGGCTGTTACAAACTGTCGACCGTGTCCTGGGCTTCACTGACGAGGCTCGCGACTTGGGCTTCATACCAGGCAATCACTTGCTGGAAGCGGAGCTGATCGCCGCAGATCAACAGATAGCCGGTAACTTGGGGGTTGACAAAGGTGATGAGGTCATGTGCATCACCCGCCTGCGAACGGCCAACGACGAGCCGCTAGTCATTCAGGTAGCCTTCTTGTCACCACGTCTGGAAGCCTTTCCGGTCGAACGGCTGAGGCGCGAGGGAAGCTTGTATAAGGTCTTTGCCACCCATTACGGCATCGAGCTACAGCGCGCCCACCAGACCATTAGCGCCCGCTTGCCCACCCGCCAGGAGCAACAGCTGTTGACTATCAGCCGCGACACCCCCATTTTGGCGCTCGAGCGGACCACCTTCGACGCTCACGGCCAGCCCATCGAATACGTGCGCAGCGCCTACCGCAGCGACAAGTACCAGATAGCCCTAGACCTGCGCAAGCTATGACCGAAGCCCAAAGCGACAACTACCGCGGCCTGGACACCTGGCCCAGCGCCGATATCCTTAAGGCCATCGTGGTGCGCAATCAGTGCGCCCTAAACGCTGTTGAACAGGCCCTGCCCACGCTCACGACCGCTGCACTCGGTATCGAGCGCGCTATAGCCGCTGGTGGAAGGTTGATCTATCTCGGCGCCGGCACCTCGGGGCGGCTGGCGCTGCAAGATGCCGCCGAGCTGCCGCCCACCTTCGGCTTTGATGGTGCCCTAGCGCTAATCGCCGGCGGTGAGCAGGCCGGCGGCAGCGCCCAGGAAGGGGCCGAGGATGACGAGCTGGCTGCTACTCAAGCCATCGATATGGCCGGTGTTAGCTCTCGCGATGCCGTTATCGGCATCGCCGCTAGCGGCACTACCCCCTACACCGTCGCCGGTATTCGCCGCGCCAGAGCGCGGGGCGCTTTTACCGTCGGAATCGCCAACAACCCCGGCACCCCGCTGCTTGACGACGCCGAGGTCGGGGTGCTGCTCGATACCGGCCCGGAGGTGCTGGCCGGCTCCACCCGCTTAGCGGCCGGGACCGCCCAGAAGGTCGCCTTAAACGCCTTATCGACTGCGGTAATGGTGCACTTGGGTGGAGCTTATGACAACCTCATGGTCGGCATGCGCCCCAGTAATGCCAAGCTGCGCCGCCGCGCCGCCGAGATAGTGCAAGCAGCCAGCGGCAGCGCTCCGGCTCAGGCCCAACAAGCTCTTATGGAGGCCGGGGGAAAGATCCGCGAAGCCATCGTGATGGTCGCCACCGGCGCCAGCTTTGCCGAGGCGCAAGCTGTGCTAGCACGGCATCACCGGCGCGTCCGTGAGGCGCTCGCCGAACTCTCAAGACAACCATGAGCCACTTCCAGGACGAAATCTATGCCCAGCCCGAGGTTCTGCAGGGCGTCATCGCCAATCCACGTATTGCCGAGGTCGCTGCTAAGTTGCAAAACCGCACCATCCCGATGATCGTGACGGTAGCGCGGGGCTCCTCGGACCATGCGCTGACGTTTTTTAGCTACTTAGCGGGGCAGTATCTGGGTCTGCCGGTAGCCAGCCTGCCGCCTAGTTTGCTCACCGTTTACGGCTCCAGCATGAAGGTAGCAGGGGCACTCGCAGTCGGCGTCAGCCAGTCTGGCCAGTCGAGCGATGTGGTGGAGAGCTTGCGCCAACTCAAACAAGCCGGCGCGCTCAGCCTGGCTATCACCAACCAGTCTGGGAGTGCGCTGGAAACCCTTGCTGACCACGCCCTATACCTCGGCGCCGGACGCGAGCAGGCTGTCGCTGCCACCAAGACGTTTAGCGGCCAGATGATGGCGCTGGCCTTGGTGGTCGCCCACTGGTCGCAAGATACTGCCTTGCTGCGCGCCCTTGAGTCAGTGCCAAAGCTGCTGCGGCAACTCCTTGCCGAACAGGCTCCCATCGAGCGCGCTGCGCTGCGCCTCACCCATGCCGAGCAGGTCTACGTGCTAGGGCGCGGCCTCTCGTTTGGCCCGGCGCTGGAGATCGCTCTTAAGCTCAAAGAGACCAGCTACCTGCACGCCCAGGCCTACTCCTCGGCTGAGTTCCAGCACGGCCCTATCGCCTCGGTCGATCCCAAAGACCCCATCGTGCTGATCGCCAGCAGTGATGGCACGCTGGCTTCGAACCTGCAGGTAGCAGAGCGGCTGCACGCTATCGGCGCCGACCTGACCGTCATCAGCGGGGCCGCTGCCCTGGTAAGCGAGGCCAACGCGCCGATTGCACTCCCCGCCGGCCTTAACCCTGCCAGCGAAGCGTTCTTGCAGGTGCTGGCCGGTCAACTGCTGGCGCTGCATTTAACCCGCTCTAAGGGGCTTGACCCCGACCAGCCGCGGCATCTTCGCAAGGTAACGCAGACCATGTAGTGGGTGCGTGAGGAGCGCACAGGGTCAGGCTCGAGCTAGGGCAAATCAAGACTCTTCGTTCGTTTCGCCCGCTTCACGAAGCGCGTACTCCACGATGGTGTCATGCAGGTAGTAGCCCTGGTCGCGCATGGTCGTGATCGCCGCTTTGGCGGAGGGGAGCAACCCCAATCGTTTCGCTTCGAGCAAGACACGAACGCTGCCGATGACCTTGAGGCCGTAAAGGGTGCGCGCAATCTTCCGCGCTTTCTGCTCGTCGATGAGCAGGACGTCGGCCTGGCGCTGACGCGCAAGGGCGATGACCGAGGCTTCTCCCTCGTCAAGAAGTGCTAAGAGGGCAGGGTCGATGGCGCCTACTTCCACGACCTCGAGCCAGTCCGCCTGCCGATAGGCCGTAAGACCCAGCACTCTGCTCCCGCCGGCCAACACCTCCCGATGAACAGTCGTAGGGACAAGAACCGTGCCATAGAGCTGATGTAACAGCGTTAGCTGCCCGATGCTTGCTAGCGCGATGAGCGGTCCGGTATCGGCAACGAGCAGCATGGGCTAGCGGGCACCGAACTCCACGGCCAGCTCTTCGTCGTCCCAGCTAACGCTGGCTGCACCAAAGCGCCGACACTCCAGCAGGAACTGTGCGCGAGGCACCCCTGCCAACCTTGCCGCCTGGCCGGAGGTCACGCGGCCCAGCTCGAAGAGTTTGACCGCCAGCGCAAGCTTAGCTTCCTGCGAGAACGCTTCGGGGCTGAGGTTCAGTGCCGCTGCCAGGGCTTCGGGGTATGCGATTTCGATCGATTTCATCACCATGGTGAGTCTAGTCTAAGCCTTTTCGCCGCGCTGGCTACGCTCTTGGCTGCACGCAATCCGCTCCAAGGGGCCAGCCGCGGCATCTTCGCAAGGTTACGCAGACTATGTAAGGTGTGAGCTGTGCCCAAAAAGCCGGTTATCGATCTGCTAGACTCCTTGACGTGAGGCGCGGTACGTGACCACGAAATCTCTTGAGAACGGCACCTTTACCATCTCGCTCAGGGATGTGCTCGACTTTCTGCTCCGCGGAGCGCTGGTAGCGTTAACCGTAGCCGTGGCTGCCGCTACCGCAGCTTTTATCCTGAGCCTCAATGCCACCCCTATCTATCGCGCTAGCGCCACGCTGCTGGCCTCTCAACCCAACGTAAGCTACAGCAGCCTGGGGATCATCTCTCCGCCCCCGGTCGATCCTACCGTCTACCGCTCGGCTATCCTCGATGGCCCGATCCTGAGTGAGGCTCTGCGCAATTTGCAGGATGAGCCTATCACGCAAGCCGGCCTTGCGCAGCTCAAAAACCAGGTGCGGGTCATGGTTGAAGACCGCCGCATCTCAAGCCTGATCCGCATCGAAGTAGATGACCCAGCCGCAGCGCGAGCCGCCCGCTTGGCTAATGCCCTGGCAGAGGAGCTGTTGTCCTGGGATCGCGAGCGCGCCCGGCAGAACTTCGCCAGCGGCGTGATGGCGCTCGAGCAGGCTGTTGGCGCCATCGACGCACAAATAGCCGGTCTTGGCAACAACCCCGACCAACTCGCAGCGTTAAACGCACTGCGCGAACGCCGTGTGCGCGAGCTTGATGCCGCCCGGGCGCTTAGCAACTCGGCAGTGGTGGTGGGGCTGCTCGAGCCCTTTAGGACCGCACTTGTCCCCGACAGGCCCCTTAGCTCCCGCGCCGCTCTTAACACCACGCTGGCGTTTCTGTTGGGCCTAGTGCTGAGCTACGGCTTCATGCTGCTCAGAACCTCCCTCGATACCCGCATCAGAAACAGCGAGGACCTAGTGGCCCTTACCGGGCTGCCGGTGATTGCCGAGTTCTCCCGTGCTGCGCGCAACCCCCATCAACTGTCCCACGAGTCGGCTAGCTACTTGCGCACCAATCTGCTCCTGGCTACTGCTAATGTTCAGCCCAAAACCTTCCTAGTCACCAGCGCCCAAACCCTTAAGGAGAAGACCGGGGTGGCTATTGCCCTGGCTGAGAGCTTTGCGCGTAGCAAGTACCGCACTCTGCTGGTCGATGCCGACTTGCGCCATCCGTCCAGCAGCCAGGCGTTTAATCTCAATCCCATTGAGTACACGCCGCTCGAGGTCTATCTGGAAAATCCCCATCAGCGCTATCTG
>JAGXSO010000046.1 GCA_018333775.1 Truepera sp. | reverse complement strand
CCGCGCCGCCGCACCGGGGTGTGCGCCAAGCATCAGCGTAGGCTCGCTACCACTATCAAGCGTGCGCGCATGCTCGCCATTATCCCCATCACTGAGAAGTTGGTACGCCGATGAATGTGATCCTGCTCGAGCCCGTCGATAACCTGGGTGAAGCTGGGCAGGTCGTTAGGGTGCGCCCTGGTTATGCCCGCAACTACTTGATCCCGCAAGGGCTAGCCTTACTTGCCACCAAGTCGAATCAGGCCGAGCTTGAAGCCCGCCTATCGCAGCGCGCCAAGCAGCTCACCGAGCGCAAGGGCGACGCCCTGCGGCTCAAGGCTCTGCTGGCCGAGGCCAGCCTGGAGATTAAAGTTAAAGCTGGCGAGGGTCGCATCTACGGCTCGGTCACCAGCCGCGATATCGCCGAGGCGGCACAGGCCACCTACGATGTGCAGATCGACCGCCGCAAGCTAGAGCTAGCCCAGCCTATCAAGGAGCTTGGCGAGTACCCGATCATCTACAAGCCTCATCCCGAGGTGCCCATCGAGCTCAAGGTTTCGGTAGTGGCTGACGGGTAGCCGGGCGTTAGCCTTAAGGGCATGGCCCCAAGTTTTCTGCTATACGGCTCCTACGGCTACACCGGTCGACTGATCGCCGAGGAGGCGCTAAGGCTTGGTCTGCGTCCGGTATTGGCTGGGCGTAACGCGCCGAGGCTGGCCTCGCAGGCCGAGCGCCTAGGCCTCGACTATCGCGTCTTCGATCTTGATAACCCCAAGCTGATCGCCGCTAATCTCGACGATCTGCCGCTGGTGCTCAACTGCGCCGGGCCGTTTCCTGCCACCGCCCTGCCCTTAGTCGAGGCTTGCCTTCAGAGCCGTACCCACTACCTCGACATCACCGGCGAGCTCGGTGTCTTTACAGCGCTAGCCGAGCGGGACACGCTGGCGCGTCAGGCCGGGGTGATGCTGCTGCCTGGGGTGGGCTTCGACGTAGTCCCGTCGGACTGCCTAGCGGTACACCTCAAGAGCCGCTTGCCCAGCGCTACCCGGCTCACGCTGGCTTTTTCCGGGGCCAAGCACGCTTCGCGCGGAACCATCACCACCGCGCTAACATATCTGGGCAACACCAGCTTCACCCGCCATAACGGTCGCCTGGTTACGGTACCGCTAGCACATCGGACCCGCTTAATTGACTTTGGCCGTGGCCCCGAGCGGGCCGCCAGCATCCCCTGGGGGGATTTGGTCACAGCCTTTCACAGCACCGGCATCGTTAACATTGAGACCTTTATGGCCCTGTCTTTGCCCCGCTATCTCGCCCTGCGCGCGCTTAGCTGGCTGGCGCGCCAACCGGGTGTGAGGCGCTTTATCCTGAGGCGGATTTCGGCTCTCCCCGATGGCCCCAGCGAAGCCCAGCGGCTTAATGGCCAAAGCTGCTTCTGGGGCGAGGCGCAAGATGCCGACGGGCAGCGGGTCGAGGCCTGGTTGGAGACACCCGAGGCCTATACCCTCACCGCCTCGGCAGCGGTCCACATCGCCCACAAGGCGCTCTCCGGCTGTGCCCAGCCCGGCTACCAGACTCCAGCCAGCGCTTACGGCCCGGAGCTGGTGCTAGAGCTTCCTGGGGTGCGCCTCCGGTGTTCCGAGCGGATCCGAGCGGAGCGATCTGAGCGATAGCGATCCGAGCGATAGCGAGAATGCTTTTAAGAATGCTTTTAAGAATGGTTCTAAGAATGATTTTGAGCGAGAACATATTTTGGTCCGAGCGCAGCGAGAACGTCCTTTGAGGATCTCGGTTGAGCTAGTCCCGCGCAGTCAGGAATCGCTGGCCGGCGAGTTGGCGCAGATCAAGGCCCAGCTGCCGTCGGTTGACACCATTAACCTCCCCGACCTGTCGAGCTTTCCGCTGCGTAGCTGGCAGGGTTGTACTCAGGCCAGGCCGCTGTTTAACGCCATCCCCCACCTGCGGGCGGTAGATATCGACCTGGCCAAGCCCTTACCGATGGCTGCGTTCCTAGCCGAGCACGGTATTAGTGAGGTGCTGGTGGTAGGCGGCGACACCGCGCCCAGCATGAGCCGCCCGGTCTACCCTACTACCAGCCTTGAGCTGATCAAAAAAGTCAGGCTCGAGCACCCCGAGCTGACCGTCTACGCCGCGCTCGACCCCTACCGGCAGAGCTTTCGGGCCGAGCGCGACTACGCCCTGCGCAAGCTCGAGGCCGGGGCTGCGGGGCTCTTTACCCAACCCTTCTTCGATCTGCGACTGCTCGAGCTTTACGCTGAGCTGCTCCCCGGCACCCAGGTCTTCTGGGGGGCCACCTCCGTGCTGAGCGAACGCGCCAAGCAGTACTGGCTGACGCGCAACCAGGCCATCTTGCCGACAGACTTTGCCCCGACCCTGGCCTGGAACCGCCGCCTGGCCCAAAATGTCTTGGCCTTTGCCAAAGCGCACGGCGGCAATGTCTACTTCATGCCAATTAAAGTCGACGTGGTGCGTTATCTCCAGGGGATAGTTTGAGTGTACGGCCCGCCACAAATGCCCGCTACACCACTGGCCTTAGAATGGGCCTATGAACGCCATCGTTATCGGTGCCGGGGTGGGCGGACTAGCTGCGGCTATCCGCCTCCAGGCTCTGGGTTTTAATACCACTCTGCTTGATAAGCTCGACGGACCTGGCGGGCGCGCTTACGTTCACCAGGCCGCGGGCTTTATCTTCGACATGGGGCCGACGGTAATCACCGTTCCGCCTTTTATCGAGGAGCTTTTTGCCGTCAGCCCACAAGCGCCCTATCTCCAGCCCGACTTCCCCGCGCTAGCCGACCTCACCCACACCCGGCGCTATGTCGAGCTGGTGCCGCTTGACCCCTTTTACCGCATCTTCTTCGCCGATGGCAGCGCCTTTGACTACAATAACGACCGCGATCACCTCCTGCGCGAGATCGAGCGCCTCGCCCCCGAGGATAAGGCCGGCTACTTAAGGTTCGAGCGCGACGCTAAAGCCATCTTTGAGCGCGGTTTCATGCAGCTCGGCTTTACCCACTTCGGTAGCCTGCTCGATCTGCTACGGGTTGCACCCGATCTGTTGCGGCTAGATGCGGTCGGCAACCTCTTCCGCTTCGCCAAGAAGTACTTTACTAACCCCAAACTGCAGCAGGTCTTCTCCTTTGAGACGCTGTTGGTGGGCGGTAACCCGCTGTCGGTGCCGGCCATTTACACCATGATTCACTTCGTCGAGCGCACCTGGGGAGTCCACTTTGCCATGGGCGGCACGGGAGCGCTAGTGCGCGGCCTGGAGAAGAAGTTCTTGGAACTAGGCGGACAGACGCGCTATGGCGTCGAGGCGGCAAGGATCCTGGTTAATGATCGCACCGCACGGGGAGTGGCGCTGGCTAATGGCGACAAACTCGACGCCGATCTAGTTGTCTCTAACGCCGACTATCTCCATACCTACGGGAGGCTCTTGGCTTCTGAAGACCGGCGCTGGCACGGCGACTGGCGGCTGAAAGCTACCCGCCTATCGATGTCGCTGTTTGTGCTCTACTTCGGCTTTAAGGCCCGAGGTGACGAGGGTGAACGCCTGGCGCACCATAACATCTTGCTATCTGAACGTTACGAGGCGCTGCTTAAGGAGATTTTCACCGACAAAAAGCTTCCGGCAGACTTCGCTCACTACCTCCACCTCCCTACCCTCACCGACCCCTCGCTGGCTCCTCCAGGTCACCACACTGCCTACACGCTGGTGCCAGTGCCCCACAACGGTAGCGGCCTCGACTGGTCGGCCCTGGGCCCTGGCTACGCCCAGAAGGCGCTAGCTTACCTCGACGAGGCTGGCTACTTGCCTGGGCTTCGGGAGCGGCTGGTCTATACCCACTTCATCACCCCGGACTATTTCGAGTCGGTCCTCAACAGCCACCTCGGTAACGCCTTTGGTCCTGAGCCGGTGCTAAGGCAGACCGCCTTCTTTCGCCCTCATAACCGTAGCGAGGATGTGCGTCGGCTCTATTTGGTAGGAGCTAGCTACCAACCGGGTGGTGGGCTCCCTAGCGTCATGATGTCCGCCAAGATGACCACCCGGTTGATCGCTCAGGACTTTGGACTCTTCTAGCCCCTAACGCGCTCGGCCCGGATCAGGTTGGTCGTGCCACGCCTGCCAAAAGGCACTCCTGCAGTGATGACATAGCGGTCGCCAGGGTTGGCTACGCCGGTCTCAATAATCGCACGATTAGCTAACTCCACCATCTCATCACTGGTCTGAATGTCAGCGCTTAAAACGGGGATGACCCCCCAGATCACACTCATCTGGCGCAAGGCCCGCTCGTTAGGGGTCACAGCTAAGATCGGCACCGCAGGGCGGTTGCGCGACACCCGTTGCGCCGTAGCCCCTGAAGAGGTGAGCGTGACGATGACCCGGGCCGAGAGGTTATAGGACATCTGGCAAGCCGCTAGTGAGACCGCGTCAGCAATGGTGTCTTCGGGTTTGGGATAGTGGTCACGCATTCTGCGCTGAAACTCCGGATCCATCTCCACCGACAGGGCGATCCGCCCCATCATCCTAACCGCCTCGACCGGATACTGGCCTACCGCCGTCTCAGCTGAGAGCATCACGGCATCGGTGCCGTCATAGATGGCGTTGGCCACATCCGAAGCCTCGGCCCGGGTAGGAGTGGGGTTGTTAATCATCGACTCGAGCATCTGGGTAGCGGTGATCACTGGCTTACCTGCCCCAACACAGGCCCCGATCAGGCGCTTTTGAATGAGCGGCACCTGCTCGGGTGGCATCTCTACCCCCAAGTCACCGCGCGCCACCATGATGCCGTCGACCTCGCGCAGGATCTCTTCGAAACGCTCCACCGCGCCCGGCTTTTCGATCTTAGCCATCAGTTTGGCCCGCGAGCCGGCCCTAGCCAGGTAGTGCCGCGCCAGCAGCAGATCATCCCGGCTGCGCACGAAGCTCATGGCCACCCAATCCACATCTAGTTCGGCGCTAAAAAGCAGGTCCTCAGCGTCTTTGTCAGTTAGGGCAGGAATGGAGAGATCCGCTCCTGGGATATTGATCCCTTTGTTGTTAGAGAGCACCCCGCCAAGCACCACCTCGGTCTGGATGAGCGCCTCGGTAACGCCTGTGATGCGCAGCGACAGGCGGCCATCGTCAAGCAACAGCAGGTCGCCGACTTTGACATCGTTGCAGAGATTCTTGTAAGTGAGTCCGACGCGCCGCTCGTCCCCCGGACTGTCGTCTTGGCAGGTTAGGTCGAAGCGCTCGCCCGGGGTAAGCTCGACCTTGCCCTCGGCAAAAGTGGTAATGCGGATTTTAGGGCCTTGCAGATCTTGCAAGATCCCCACCGGATGGTTCAATTTAGTGCTCAGTTCCCGGATTAAGGCGGCATTTTGCCGGTGCAGGTCGCGGGTTCCGTGGGAAAAGTTGAGCCGAAAGACGTTGACGCCCGCCTCCATCAGGTTCATGATCATGCCCTGATTGCTGCTGGCTGGGCCTAAGGTAGCTACGATGCGGGTACGGCGGCGATGAGTCACTTGAAGGCTCTCCGGCCCAGATAGCGGGCGCTACCGCCAAGCTCAGCCTCAATGGTCAGCAAGCGGTTGTACTTGGCTAAGCGGTCGCTGCGGCTGGCCGAGCCGGTCTTGATCTGGCCGGCGTTAACAGCCACAGCCAGGTCGGCGATGAAGGCGTCCTCGGTCTCACCGCTGCGGTGGCTGATCATGCTGCGATAGCCCTGGGTCTTGGCTAGTTCGATAGCGTCAAGCGTCTCAGTCAGCGTGCCGATCTGGTTGACCTTGATCAGAATGGCGTTACCAACATGCTCGTCAATACCGCGCTGCAAACGGGCCACGTTAGTGACAAAGAGGTCGTCGCCGACTAGCTGCACCTTGTCACCCAAAGTCTGCGTCAAGAGCGACCAGCCCTGCCAATCGTCCTCGGCCAAACCGTCCTCGATAGAGAGGATCGGGTACTTGGCTACCCAATCGGCCCAGAACGTTACCATCTCCTCGCTGGAGAGCACTTTTCCTTCGGCCTTAAGGTGGTAATAACCGTCTTTAAAAAACTCGGTGGCGGCTGGGTCGAGCGCCAGGGCGATCTGCTCACCCGGGATGTAGCCGGCCTGCTCGATAGCTTTAAGCAGCACCTCGACGGCCTCGGTATTGGACTTGAGATCCGGGGCGAAGCCGCCCTCGTCGCCAACGTTGGTGTTGTAACCCTTTTGTGACAGTACCTTCTTGAGAGCATGGAAGGTCTCGACCCCGGCTCTGAGCGCCTCGCCAAAGCTGTCAAAGCCGACTGGCGCCAGCATGAACTCCTGGGCATCGACGTTGTTATCAGCGTGCTTACCGCCATTGATGACGTTCATCATCGGCACCGGCAGGGTGCGGGCATTAACGCCGCCCAAATAACGATACAGCGGCAGGTTTAACGCTAAGGCCGCAGCTTTGGCGGCTGCCAGAGATACCGCCAGCATGGCATTGGCCCCAAGCTTCCCTTTGTTGGGGGTGCCATCTAGCTCGATCATGGTCTGATCGAGGCCGATCTGATCAGTGGCGTCCAGCCCTTCAAGCTCCGGGGCAAGCACCTCGTTAACGTTTTTGACGGCTAGCTGTACCCCTTTACCGAGGTAACGCCTGCCGCCGTCGCGCAGTTCGACTGCCTCATGGGCGCCGGTCGAGGCGCCAGAGGGGACCGCAGCACTGGCTTCAAAACCGCTCTCCAACCGCACGGTCGCGCCCACCGTAGGGTTCCCGCGCGAATCAAGTAGTTCTAGGGCACGGATAGAATCGATAATGGTCATTGTTTCCTCCTTATTGCCGCCGCGTTACGCAGCACATCGCCTTAGTCTATACTTTCCAGGCTAACTGCTTAAGCGGTGCGTAGCGGTACCACCATGGCTAGGTACCCTGGGTCTTCGAGGCTTAGGAGCACGCTCGGGCTGGTTCGGCCTGAAAGAGAAAGTCGCGCCTTGCCCTGGATGGGCTGCAAAGCATCTACCAGGTACTTGGCGTTATAGGCTAGTGCCATCTGCAACTCTGGTCCCTCATGGACCACCGTGAGCGTCTCCTGCGATCGGCCATAAGTTCCTTCAGCGGTAATCTGCAAAGCGCCTTGGTTGATGAAAAAATCCACCCGATGGTTGGTAGTCTTGTCAGCCAGTAGCGCGACCCGCGAAACCGCCTCGGCCAAACCCTTGGCGTCCAGGGTGAGGTGGAGGTCAAACTGTGAGGGAATCACCCGCTGGTAATCCGGGAAGCTGCCCTCCATGAGTTTTAAGTTAAGCCGAAAGCGCCCGGTACTCACTGTGAGCTGTGTATCAGTTAGCTCGAGCTTGGCCTCGTCATCGCTAAGCAACTTAATCAACTCATCCACGCTGCGGCTAGGCAGCACTACCGCACCTGCCAGACCGGTGGCTTCTTCCAGGTGATAGTAGGCCAAGCGAAAGCCATCGGTGGCCACCGCACGGGTACCCTGGCCAAACTCAAGCTTGACCCCTCGAAAAATGGCCTGGTACTCGGCTATCGCTACCGCATAGCGAACATTGGCTAGGGCCGCAGCCAGGTCGCTTCCTCTTAGCCGTCCTCCGTAGTGAGCGGGAAAGGTAACCCTTGGAGCAGCCAGCTCCGAAAGCTGCAATTTGGTGGCGTAGCTGCCGGACTCAATCGCTAGTTCACGCCTAAAACCATTCGTAAAACCATTCTTAAAAGCATTCTCGCTTTCGCTCGGATCGCTTTCGCTCGGATCGGTAAACTGCAAACTGACCTGGTCGCCAGGCAAGGCTCGTACTATCTGGCCAAATACCTGAGCGGGTATGGCTATCTCTCCCCTACCGGCGACCTCGGCTGGGATGGTTGCCTCAATGTCGATATCAAGGTTGCTGCCAGAGCAGATCAATCCCGACTCACCCAGTTCGATTCTGACCAGGCTTAGCCCTGGATTACTGCTCCTGGTGGGAATAATCCTTTCGACATGAGTCAAGCCTTCGGCCAAGCTCTTCTTGGGAACAATTACGTGCATGGTGACTCCTGAATCTCATCACTTAACCAAGCCTTTACCCTATATAGTAGGGGCTGTGGATAGTGTGGAAAACTCGTGTTAGCCGTGTAATAGACAGCATATCGGCTGTGGATAAGTTTGTTGATAACTCGCCTTATCCTGTGAATAACCTGCCAAGTTATCCACAGCTTTCCACAGGGGGGGTCTAGGACAATCTTATCCACGGCCTTATCCACAAGATATTCACAGGTTATCCACAACCTTATCAACAGGAGGCGGAGGGTATATTGGAGTATATTGCCGAGTCACAGTAAATCACGCTTAACGGCTTTGATCTTCTCATCAAGCTCGTGATCGAACGCTAGCTGCTCTGCTACCTTTTGAACGGCGTATACCACCGTAGAGTGATCGCGCCCCGAGAAGAACTGACCGATCTCCGGGTAAGAGTGCGGGGTGAGTTCGCGGATTAGATACATGGCTACCTGACGGGGCACTACCAGCTCTTGACGCCGCCCTTTGGAGCGCAGGTCCGCCGCTTCAACCTCATAATGCCGTGAGGTGGTGCGCAAGATCTCTTCCATGGTGAGGTTTAGCTCGCTCGGCATGAACACGTCAGATAGCGCCTTGGCAGCACTCTGGCGGCTCAGCTCAACCTGGTTCATCGAGGTATAGATGATTACTCTTAGCAGCGCCCCCTCGAGCTCGCGGATGTTGGAGGTTACCTGGCGGGCAATATAATCGATAACCTCGCTAGGGATCCGAACGCCGCGGTACTCGGCGTTCATCTTTAGAATAGCGATGCGCGTCTCTAGCTCTGGCACCTGGATGTCGGTGATCAGCCCCCACTCGAAGCGACTCTTGAGGCGGTTCTCTAGCGTGGGAATATCTTTGGGGGGGCGGTCGCTGGAGAGAATGATCTGCTTGCCGGACTCGTAAAGGGCGTTGAAGGTATGAAAGAACTCCTCTTGGGTGCGCTCCTTACCGGCGATAAACTGCACGTCGTCTACCAGCAGCAGATCGATGGAGCGATAACGATCCCGGAACGAGACCATCCGGTCTTCGCGAATAGCGTTAATTAACTCGTTGGTAAAGGTCTCGGTGGTTACATACTCAACCCGTAGTTTGGGGAAGCGCTCGGACACCGAGTGGCCCACCGCGTGCATGATGTGAGTCTTGCCCAGGCCGGCGTCGCCGTAGACAAAGAGCGGGTTATAGGCGCGCCCTGGCGCTTCGGCCACCGCCAAGGCTGCCGCATGAGCCAGGTTGTTGTTGGGGCCGACCACAAAGTTGCTAAACACATACTTGGGATTGAGCCTGGGGCGGGCTGCTGGCGCCGTTGGAGGGGAGCTGCTAAAGATGTCTTGCTGTTCTGGGGGCTGGCCCGGCACCACCTGAAAACCGATCCTGGGTGAGGCGGCTCCGAGGCCGTGCAGGGCTTGCTCGAGCACGTCGGCGTAATGGCTTTTGAGCCAGTCGCGGGCAAACGAGTGAGGCACGCCGAGCATAAAGACGCCGTTATCGATACCCAGCGGTCGAACCTGCTTGAACCAAGTCCGAAACTCAACGTCGGGGATCTTATCCTTAACAAACTCTAAAATGTCGTCCCAGATAGCGTTTTCCTGCCGCAGCATAACAGTCCCGTCCTTGGCCGGTAAGGCACCTGCTCAGTCTAGCAAATCTCGGTCTGTCGCAACCAACCTTGCTGATGGTCGTTA
>JAGXSO010000045.1 GCA_018333775.1 Truepera sp. | reverse complement strand
GGGCGAGGCGGCGCGGTCAAGAAGCGTGAAGATGTCGAGAAGATGGCCGAGGCTAACCGCGCCTACGCCCATTATCGCTGGTAAGTATGCCGACCAAGACGGGAATCGACCTACGCCGGACGCGCAATATCGGCATTGCCGCACATATCGATGCCGGCAAGACCACGCTGACTGAGCGCATCCTGTTCTTTACGGGCCGCATCCACCGGACCGGCGAGACCCACGAGGGCGCCTCGCAGATGGACTGGATGGAGCAGGAGCGCGAGCGCGGCATCACCATCACCTCGGCGGTGACCCAGGCCTCCTGGAAGGATACTCGGATCAATATCATCGACACCCCCGGCCACGTCGATTTCACCATGGAGGTGGAGCGTTCAATGCGCGTGTTGGACGGCGCAGTGGCGGTATTCGATGCCAGCCAGGGGGTGGAGCCGCAGAGCGAAACGGTGTGGCGCCAGGCTGACAAGTACCGGGTACCTCGCCTGGCCTTTGCCAACAAGATGGATAAGACCGGCGCGGACTTCGCTATGGTGCTAAGTTCGATGCTCGAGCGCCTAGGCGCCAATGCCGTGCCGATCCAGTGGCCCATGGGTCAGGAGGAGTCCTTTAAAGGGATCATCGATCTGGTGGGGATGAAGGCCTACCGCTATCAGGATGATGTCGGCAAGGAGATTCTCGAGTCTGAGATCCCCGCCGAGTTTATGGCTCTGGCCCAAGAGAAGCGGGCGCTGATGATCGAAAAGCTCGCGGACCTTGATGACGAGATCGCCATGCTCTACCTGGAGGGTGAGGAGGTTCCGGCAGAGCTAATTCGGTCCGCTTTGCGGCGTGGCACCATCGACCTCAAGCTGTTCCCGGTGCTGTGCGGCGCGGCCTTGAAGAACAAAGGGATGCAGCTTCTGCTGGACGCCGTTACCCTGTACTTGCCCAGCCCGCTCGACATTCCGCCGGTGCGGGGGATTAACCCGGATACGGGTGATACGGATGAGCGCTTGGCTGCGGACGATGCCCCGACCAGCGCCCTGGCCTTTAAGATCATGACCGACCCCTATGTGGGCCGCCTGACCTTCGTGCGTGTCTACTCGGGGGTGCTCGAGTCGGGCTCGTACATCTGGAATGCCACTAAAGGGAAAAAAGAGCGCATCGGTCGACTCCTTAAGATGCACGCCAACCACCGCGAAGAGGTTGAGCGGATCGGCGCCGGCGACCTAGGTGCGATTATCGGCCTCAAAGACACCACCACCGGCGATACCCTGTGCAGTCCCGATCACCGCATCGTGCTCGAGTCTATCGAAATTCCTGATCCGGTCATCACGGTGGCTATCGAGCCGACCTCCAAAGCCGACCAGGATAAGCTCGGTAGCGGCTTGAGCAAGCTGACCGAAGAGGATCCCACCTTTCGGGTGGAGACCGACCCCGAGACCGGCCAGACCAAGATCTCCGGCATGGGCGAGTTACACCTCGAGATCATCGTGGATCGCCTCCGCCGCGAGTTTGGCGTCAACGCCCACGTAGGTGCGCCCCAGGTCGCCTACCGTGAAACCATCAACAAGCCAGTCGATGTCGAAGGGAAGTTCGTGCGCCAGACGGGGGGCCGTGGCCAGTACGGCCACGTCAAGATCAAGGCCGAGCCGCGGCGTCGTGGCGAAGGCTTCGTGTTTGAGAACGCCGTCATCGGCGGTACCATTCCGAAAGAGTACATCCCGGCGGTGCAAAAAGGTGTCGAGGAGGCGATGCAGAACGGCCCATTGCTCGGCTTTCCCATTGTGGACATGAAGGTTTCGCTCTATGACGGCAGCTATCACGAGGTCGACTCTTCGGAGATCGCCTTTAAAATTGCGGCCTCAATGGCGGTCAAGGAGGCGATGGCCAAAGGCGAGGCGGTGATTCTCGAGCCCGTCATGCGCGTCGAAGTCGTGACCCCGGAGCAGTACCTGGGCGATGCCATTGGCAGCTTGAACTCGCGCCGGGGGCAGATTCTGGGGATGCAGCCCCGCGGCAACGCGCAGGTGGTCCAGGCTCACGTGCCGCTAGCGGCAATGTTTGGGTATGCTACTGATTTGCGCAGCCTCACCCAGGGCCGGGCGACGTTTACCATGTTCCTCGATCACTACGCGCAGGTGCCTAAAAACATCCAGGAGGAGTTGGTTAAGAAGTAAGGGGCGGTTAGCCTTAAGGGCTAACGGCTCCGGCGGAGCAAGCAGGTTAAGAGCAAGAGTCACATGACGAGGGAGCGATAAAGATGGCCAAAGGAGTATTTGAGCGCACGAAGCCGCATGTCAACGTAGGGACGATCGGCCACGTAGACCATGGCAAGACGACCTTAACGGCGGCGATCACGTATACCGCGGCGGCGGCGGACCCGACGGTAGAGGTGCAGGAGTACGATCAGATCGACAAAGCGCCGGAGGAGAAGGCGCGGGGGATCACCATTAACACGGCGCATGTGGAATACCAGACCAAGGCGCGGCACTATAGCCACGTCGATTGCCCTGGACACGCCGACTACATCAAGAACATGATTACTGGGGCGGCGCAGATGGATGGGGCGGTGCTGGTGGTGTCAGCGGCGGATGGACCGATGCCGCAGACGCGGGAGCATATCTTGCTGGCGCGGCAGGTTGGGGTGCCGTACATTGTGGTGTTCATGAACAAGATCGATATGGTAGAGGACCCGGAGCTGCTGGACTTAGTGGAGATGGAGGTGCGGGAGCTGCTGTCGGCCTACGAGTTTCCTGGCGATGACTTGCCGGTGGTGCGTGGTTCAGCGTTAAGGGCGCTGGATGCGCTGCGGGCCAATCCGAATACCCAACGTGGGGAGAACGAGTGGGTAGATCAGATCTGGGGGCTGCTGGAAGCGATTGATGGGTATATACCGACGCCGGAGCGGGATATCGACAAACCCTTTTTGATGCCGGTGGAGGACGTGTTTACGATTACTGGCCGGGGGACGGTAGCGACGGGACGGGTAGACCGGGGGATGGTAAAGACTGGGGATGAGGTAGAGATCGTCGGGTTAACGGCTACCCGGAAGACGGTAGTAACCGGGG
>JAGXSO010000044.1 GCA_018333775.1 Truepera sp. | reverse complement strand
GCCAGCTTGAACCGGCCCATGTTAAGGACGTTAAAGGCGACATGGTGCCCCTTGCCGATCTCGTGCAGGAGGTTGCCGTTGCCCACCTTGACGCCGTTAAGGTTGACTGCCCGGCAAGAGGCGCCGTGCGTCCCCATCTTCTTCTCTTCCTCCCCCAGCGTAAGGCCTTGGGCGCCTCGCTCCACCAGGAAGGCGCTAAACTTCTCACCATCAACCTTAGCGTAGACGGTAAACAGGTCAGCAAACCCGGCGTTGGTGATGAACTGCTTGACGCCGTTGAGGCTCCAGTTGCCGTCGGCGTCCTGCTCGGCGCGGGTGGTGATACCCATGGCGTCCGACCCGGTCCCAGGCTCAGTCAGGGCGTAGGCACCGACCAGTTTGCCGCTGGCCAGTCCTGGCAGATAGCGCTGCTTCTGCTCCTCGGTGCCAAAAAAGACGATACCGAGGGTGCCGATGATCGCGTGGGCGCCGTAAGTGACAGCAAAGGAGCCGGCGTCGGCAAGGCCTTCGGAAACGATCAAGCTGGTCACCTTGTCGAGCCCCAAGCCCCCGTAAGCCTCGGGCACGTCCACGCCCAGGAAGCCGCCAGCACCTAGCCGGGCGAGCAGCTCGCGGTGCACATGGTAATCCTTGGCCTCGACCGCCTCGCGGCGCGAGACCACCTCCCGGGCGACAAACTCCTGCACCGCGCCAAGCACCGCCCGGTGCTCAGCGCTCAGGTCTTCAGGGGTGAAGACCTCCTCGGGAGCGGTGGTGCGGATGATGAAAGAGCCACCCGGAACATGTAATCCAGTAGTTGTCATGTTAACTCCTAGAAACGCTCGATTAAGGCGGCGGCGCCCTGCCCGCCACCAACGCACATCGTCACCAGCCCCCAGCGGGCCTGCCGCCGGGCCAGCTCATAGAGTAGCTGTGTGCAAAGCTTAGCGCCGGTAGCGCCCAACGGGTGGCCCAGCGCGATGGCACCGCCGTTGACATTGAGCTTTGCTTCGTTCAGGCCAAGCTCGCGCACGCAGGCGATCACCTGTGCCGCGAAGGCCTCGTTGAGCTCGATCAGATCGATGTCATCCAGACTCCTCCCCCAGCGCTTCAAGACCTTGGGCACCGCTTCCACCGGGCCGATACCCATGATCTCGGGCGGCACGCCAGCAGTAGCGAAGTGACGCAGTGCTCCCAGCGGTTGCAGGCCCAGCTCGCTAGCACGCTCAGCGCTCATCACCACCAGGGCAGCCGCCCCATCGGAGGTCTGGCTGGAGTTGCCCGCGGTAACCGTCCCGCCCACTTTGAAGGCCGGTTTCAGCGCCGCCAGCTTGGCCAGGTCGGAGTCGAAGCGGACGCCCTCGTCAACTGCAAAAAGCGCCTCTTCGGTAACGGGTCGGCCGTTCTCAATCCGGGTCTGCCGGATGGACACGCCAACGATCTCGTCCTTGAAGCGGCCTGAGCGCACCGCCTCCGCAGCTCGGGTGTGACTGCGGTGGCTGAACGCGTCCTGCTCTTCACGAGAGACGCCAAACCTCTCCGCGACGTTCTCTGCGGTGAGGCCCATACCCAGGAAGAGGTCCGGGTGCATACTTACCAGCTCGGGGTCGGGGCTGAACTCTGTACCCCAGGCCGGTATCAGCGTCATCGACTCCGTCCCGGCAGCCACCACAATGTCGTGGGTGCCGCACATGATTTGCTGGGTGGCGATGGCTAGCGCCTGCAATCCTGAGGCGCAGAACCGATTTATCGTCATGGCTGAGCTCTGCTCGCTCAGGCCCGCCTTCAATGCCACGTGCCGCGCCGCATTCAAGCCGGCCTCACCCTCCGGCATGGCGCAGGCCAAGACCAGGTCATCCACCTCGGCCGCAGCCAGGCCGGGGGCGCGGCGGATCGCCTCCCGCACCGCCAGCGCGCCGTAATCGACCGGATGGGCCTCCTTAAGCGAGCCCCGGGGCGCCTTGCCGACCGGGGTTCTAACAGCCGAGACGATCACTGCTTCACGCATTAGTCACCACCTTCATCTTTTGCCATATCTTCGCCGTCAGTTTCGCAGCGGCTTGCCGGTCTTGAGGATATGCCGCATCCGCTCCTGGGACTTGGGTTGGCCGAGGAGATCCAAAAAGGCTTCACGTTCGAGGTCGAGCAGGTACTCGGCGGCCACCTCGCTACCCTCGGGCACCTCTCCGCCGCACATGACGTGGGCGAGGCGGCGCGCCACTAAGAGATCGTGATCGCTGATATAGTTGCCGGCGCGGAGGTTGTATAAAATCGCCTCGGTGGCGGCGATGCCTTTGCGGCCTATGACGCGAATCGGCGCGTCCGGCGGCGGCGCGTAGCCTTGGTCAGCGAGGTAGCGGGCGGTCGCGCGCGCAGCGTGGAGCAGCCGGTCGGCGTTGATGGTGATCCGGTCTGACTCTTTAAGGAGGCCTAGCTCGCGGGCCTCCTCGGCGGAGGTGGAGACCTTGGCCAGGGCGATGGTCTCAAAGGCCCAGCGTAGCAGCGGCAGCGAATCGGCCGGCACGCCGCCGGGGAGGCGTGCCGCCGCTCGGCGAGCCATCTCGGTGGTGCCACCACCTGCCGGTATCAGGCCCACGCCGACCTCCACCAGGCCAAGGTAGGTCTCCGCGGCTGCCTGGACGACGCTGCCGGCTAGGCAGAGCTCGCAGCCTCCGGCCAGCGCCCGCCCGCGCGGAGCGACCACCACCGGCACCGGCGAGCGGCGCAGGGCCGTGATGACCTGTTGGAACTGACGGACCATCAGGTCCAGCTCCGGCCAGTTACCCTCGTCGGCCTCAATCAGCAGCAGCATGAGATTGGCGCCAGCACTGAAATCGACCGCATCGGTAGCGATGACCAGGCCATCGAACTCCCGGCTGGCTCGCTCCACACCCTGGTGGAGCATGGCCATAATGTCGTGTCCGAGAATATTCAGCTTGCTGTGCAGCTCGACGCCAAGGATGCCCTCGCCGAGCTCCACCAGGCTGGCGCCGGCGTTCCCGGCCAGCTTCCGCCCGGCGGCCCGGTGGTCGGCGAACGTCATCACTCCTTGGCGAACCGGCACCGGCGAGTAGCCGCGGCCTGGGGCTAGCCGGGTGCCATCCCGGCGGTAGAAGCCGCCCTGCTCAGCGGCCTCCCGAAGCAGCGGTGGCGCTTCCAGGCCAAACTCCTTAAGCCACAGCTTAACGCGGTCCACGCCGAGCAGGTCGCAGGTTTCGAAGGGCCCCCGCTCCCAGCCAAAACCCCAGCGCATGGCCCGGTCTACAGCGGTGATGTCGTCGGCGATCTCGGGAACGCGCCCTGCCGCATAGCAGAGGGAGCGGGCCAGCAGCTCATGCAAGAATCTGGCGGCCGGCTCGTCGGCCATCAGGAGTGTGTCCAGTCGTCGGCGGGGATCGTCTAGCCCGCGGGCCATCTCGACTGCCGCCGAGCGCAGCCCTCGGCGCGGGCGATACTCCAGCGTCTCAAGGTCAAGAGCCAAAATCTCGCCGTTCTGGCGGCGGTAGAACCCCTGGTTGCTCTTCTCGCCCAGCCAGCCGCGCTCGAGCATGCTGGTAAGCGGCTCGGGCAGCTTGAACGTCTCCCGGTCAGGATCCCCTGGCAGGGACTGATAAGCGTGCGCAGCGACCTGAGCCACCACGTCAAGGCCCACCAAGTCGAGGGTGCGGAAGGTAGCGCTGCGGGGCCGACCGATCAGCGGACCGGTTAGCTCATCGACCTCAGCCACGCTTAGCTCGTACTTGAGCATCAGTCTAACGGCCAGACTCAGGTTGTGCGTGCCAATCCGGTTGGCGATAAAAGCCGGAGTATCCTTGGCGCGCACCACCCCCTTGCCAAGTCGGTGCTCGGCCAGCTCTGCCACCCTGGCGTAAATGGCTGGATCGGTGTGCGGCGTGGGGATCAACTCGAGCAGGTAGAGGTAGCGGGGTGGGTTGAAAAAGTGGGTGCCCAGGAAGTGGCGGGCAAACTCGCTCGAGCGGCCCGCCACCATCTGCGCTATGGGAATGCCGGAGGTGTTGGTGCTCACTATCGTGCCTGCTCGCCAGGCGGCTTCCACGCGCGCCAATAGCTCCCGCTTGGGCTCCAGGCGCTCGACGATGGCCTCGATGACCCAGTCCGCTTCGCCTACTTGGGCCAGACCGTCATCGAAGCCGGCAGTTTCAACTAATCGCTGGCGCCCTGCCGAGGTAAAAGCTGCCGGCCGGGCCTTGGTCGCCCGCTTAAGCCCTTGCTCGCTGGTCTCCCGGTCAAGATCCAGGAGGGCGACCTGGACCCCGGCATTGGCGAGGTGGGCGGCGATCTGCGCGCCCATCGTTCCTGCTCCTAGCACGACCGCTTTGCTTAGCTGGGGGATCATAGCTGGCCTCCGCTTAGTCAGTAATTGGTAATTGGTAATCATTTTAATCAGTAATCGGTGTCGATCTCTGCGAACTTGGCGAGGGCAGGTGCATCCTCACCCTAGAAGCGCTCACGATAAAGCCCGACCTCCCGGTTAGACCGTTTAAGGCCTAAGCCATAATGGCACTTAACCTGAGTGCGGGCCGGGGTGTATACTGTGAGCAGTATACAGCAGGACGGAGTATCGGTCCGGGGTGGCACTGGTGAGTCAGCTCCAGCGCCTTCGCCGCCGCTTGACAGGAGGCCGCCCCGCCGCGCCGGTGCTGATACCCAGATAGAGCTGTTGCACGTTATCGTTAGCCTGCAAGTCGCTGGCGCTCCCTTCCAGCACCAACCGCCCCGCCTCCAGCACGTAGCCGTAGTCGGCGATACGGATGGCTTGCGCGGCGTTCTGTTCGACCAGCAGAATCCCTGTGCCGGTGCGGTTGATCTCGCGAATTACCCGGAAGATCTCCTCAATCAGCAGGGGCGCTAACCCTAAGCTGGGCTCATCCAGCAGCATCAGCTTGGGACGGCTCATCAGGGCGCGCCCGATGGCGAGCATCTGCTGCTCGCCGCCCGACATGGTGCCGGCCTCCTGCCGCTGGCGCTCAGCTAAGCGTGGAAAGAGCTCGTAGACGCGGGCCAGCTCCGTTTGGAGGTTGCCGGTTTGGTGATAGGCGCCGAGCAGCAGGTTCTCCTTAACGGTCAGCTCGGCGAGAACCCCCCGCCCTTCAACGACGTAGGCGATGCCGGCTCGAGCGATCCGCTCGGTCTCCCAGCGGGTCACGTTGCGTCCCATGAAGCGCACCTCGCCCTGGCGCGGTTCGCCGTCGATCAGGCCCATGGCGGTCTTGAGGATGGTACTCTTCCCCGCGCCGTTCGAGCCCAGCACCGCCACGCACTGCCCCGCCGCCACCTTGAGTGAGACGCCCTTGAGCACCAGAAGCTGCTTAAAGTAGCCGCTCTCGATCCCGCTTAGCTCGAGCAGCGGCGTCATCCCCTCGCTCATAACGCCGCCTCAGTTTTGAGCTTCCTCTGGCCCAGATAGGCGCGAACTACCTCGGGGTGATGCTGCACCGCTGACGGCGTGCCGTCAGCGATCAGGCGCCCGTAATCCAGGACCAGAATGCGCTCGGCGAGCTGGCTCACCACCCGCAGGTCATGCTCCACCACCAACATGGTCAGCCCCAACTCCTGGCGCAGCCCCAAGAGGCGCACCATCATCTCGTCCTTCTCCTCAGCCGTCATGCCCGCCGTCGGCTCGTCCAACAGGAGCAGCTTCGGCTCGCCCGCCAACGCCCGCGCCACCTCCACGAGCTTCTGGATGCCGTAAGGGAGCATGCCTACCCGCTGATGCCGGAAGGCCTGCAGATCGAGCAGGTCCATGATTTTTTCGATCACTAGCCGCTGTGCCGCCTCGTCGCGACGCCAAGCGGGCAGTGCCAACAGGGTGCTGCCGAGACCGGCGCGAATATGCAGATGTCGGCCGAGGAGGAGGTTGTCAAGGCAGGTCATGGTGCGAAACAACTCGATGTTCTGAAAACTCCGCCCTATCCCCAGACGGGCCACGCGGTGTGGTGGCAGGCCGGTGATCGCCTGACCGCGCCAGCTAATAGTCCCCTGCTGTGGCTTATAGAAGCCGCAGATGCAGTTGAACACGCTGGTCTTGCCCGCACCGTTGGGCCCGATCAGCGCCACGACCTCGCCTGGGTAGAGCGCAAAACTCACTCCAGCCAGGGCGCTCACGCCACCAAAGGCCAGGCGCACCCCTTCGAGGGCCAGGAGTACCCCCTCGCCGTCAGGGGGCGAGGGGGAGGAGACCGAACCCTTCACTGCGCTAAAAGCTAAGCCAGTCGGAGGCCGGCCTGAGGCCTTGCGGTGTCATTTGCAGGAGCTGGATCGAGTTGTTCCCTTGATACCCGGCAACGAAGCTGAGGTTATGGAACAGCCCTTCGCTATACCCGTCGAGGCTACGGAGCGCCGCCACGAAGCTCTCCCGGGTCAGCTCGGGGCCCGC
>JAGXSO010000043.1 GCA_018333775.1 Truepera sp. | reverse complement strand
CTCAAGCTGCGTGCCGGTCAGTGCCGACACGCTGACGATGGCCAAGCCGCTCGGCGCCAAGCTCTGGCTGGCTGCGGCTACGGTAGCCTCATCTACTAGGTCGATCTTGTTCAGCGCGATCAAGGCCGGCAGCTTAAGCAGTTGGGGGTCGTAGGCCTGCAACTCGCTCTGCAACGCCTCTAATGCCAAGCGAGGCGGCTCTGTAACATCGAGCACATAGACCAGCAGGCGGGTGCGGGAGATATGGCGCAAAAACTCCAGCCCCAACCCTTTGCCCTCGTGCGCACCTGCGATAATACCGGGGATATCGGCCAGCGTTAGGCGTTTTAGCCCCTCTTCCACCACCCCCAAGTTGGGGCTGAGCGTGGTAAACGGATAGCTGGCGATCTGTGGCTTGGCGTTTGACAGCGCCGCCAGCAGGCTCGACTTGCCCGCATTAGGGTAGCCTACCAAGCCGACATCGGCGATCAGGCGCAGCTCGAGCCTGACCCGGCGCTTCTCTCCCGGCGTGCCGTACTCAGCAAAGCGGGGTGTGCGGCGGGTCGAATTGGCAAAGGAGCTGTTACCGCGCCCACCCAGACCCCCCTTGGCGATAAGCGCACGCTCCCCTATCCTTACCAGGTCGGCCAATATCTCTCCCGAGTCGCGGTCGATAGCCACCGTCCCTACCGGTACCGGGATAATAAGCTCCTCACCGCGTCGGCCGGCGCGATTGCGTCCCTCGCCCTGGCCGCCGGTCGGTGCCCGGTAAAAGCGTTGCCCCAACAACTGATCCAACGAGGCGATATCACCCACCGCTTCGAGGTAGACGCTGCCGCCATCACCGCCGTGGCCGCCGTCCGGTCCGCCCCGAGGAATATACTTGAGGCGCAAAAACGACAACCCACCATCCCCCCCCTTGCCGCCTTGCACCGTGATATCGAGAACGTCCCTGAAGGCCATAGTCCGTGAGAAAAAGCAAGCGCGGCAGCGCTCTCGCTGCGCTCGGAAGTCGCGCTTGCTAACTCGTCCTTACCTCGCGCTCCAACACGCGAGTCCTGGTCCTAGTCTGCCGAAACAGCTGACGACCTGCTGGCTTCGATACTGATAAAGCGCCCTCTGCTTCCCTTATCGTGGAAGCGGACCACTCCGGTTTTCAGCGCGAACAGAGTAAAATCCCGGCCCCGACCGACGTTCGGACCGGGGTGGAACTTGGTGCCCCGCTGCCGGACCAAGATGTTACCTGCCTGCACCACTTGGCCCTCGAAGCGCTTTACTCCCAGGCGCTTGGACTGGCTGTCGCGTCCGTTCTTCGAGCTACCAGCACCCTTTTTATGTGCCATATCGACCTCGCCGCAGGGACTAACCCGCGATCTCCTTGATGCGAACCTCGGTGTAGGGCTGGCGATGGCCGTTCTTACGCCGATAGTTGTTCTTAGCTTTGAACTTATAGATGTAAAGCTTTTCGCCCCGGCCATGCGTCAGCACCTCTGCCTTGACGCTAGCGCCGGCTACCAGCGGCGTGCCGACTTTAACCGCGTCGCCGCCTACTAGCAATACCGGCAGCTCCACCGTAGTACCGGGCTCGGCGGCCAGCTTCTCCAGCCGAACGACCTCACCTTCGGCTACGCGGTACTGCTTACCGCCACTCTGGATTACCGCAAACATGATTCCTCCGACCGATTATACCTAACCGCTGCGGCTCGCTGCCGCGCCGCCAGGCCGCTAAGAATAGCAAATCCAGCCACGGAAGGCAAGCCTTGACCCGACACAAAAGCCCTACTCGCCAGCTACAGTGCCCAGCTTGGCTACGTCCAACAAGGCGATCTTGCCGTAACCGGCATCGATTAGCCCTTCGCGAGTTAGTTCGCCGACCACCTTGGTGACCGTCTCCCGCACCGAGCCGACCGCTGCTGCCAGGTCGTCGTGGGTGATGTGTACTACCGTCTGACCCGCATCATCGTAGCTTGCCAGCGCACTGTCCTGTAAATCGAGCAACTCGGCGGCGATGCGTGACTTAAGCCGTTTGCCGGAGAGTCGATGGAGCGACAGGTAGAGGCGCTTCACCACCTCGACTAGATGCCGGGTGAGCGCTAGGTGCTCGGTAGCGGTAAGCGTGGTCGGGCTGATCACCTCAATTATGGTTGGCGTTACGGCCTCGGCGAAGTAACGGCGGCGCAAGCCGCGCAGCGCCTCTTCACCAAAGTAGCCACCAGGCTTGACATAGCGCAGAGTCAGCCCGTTTCCCTCGTCATCAACAGTATGAATCCGCACCAACCCGTGATTAACTCGATAGACCTCCTCCGCCTGCCCAGGGAAGAGAATGACTTCACCTGCGGCAAAGGTCAGCGCTTCCCGGAGTGCCTTGGCACCCATAAACCCTCCCTGTGGCTACCTTTAAGCCTGTTTGGTTGCGCACACCGCGCTTCATATACAGACTATAGCGGGGCTGTGGGGCATCAATCAAAGCTTGCCTTACTAAAGCTATATCTCGCCACCCGCTGCAACCTTCTGAAGATGGCGCATTCCGCCAGGTCCGGGTCGTATTGTTAGCTGCAGCGGTTTTCACAAATACTGAGTCGCCTTAGCGCAGGTATCATCTCTGCAAAGGCGCCCTGGAGAACGATTCGCAGGCTGACACCAGCTCAAACCAGATGATACCTGCTATGGGTGAGCGGTATACAATAGCCCTCATAGAGGCCCTAGTGGCAAAGGATGTTATATGACGACAACCGAACCGATCACCGAACCGAGCCTGCGCAACCCCGGCCTGCCGCTGGCCATAGAGTGGGTCAGGCAGGTTCGGGTCAACAAGAGCGCCGCTCTGCGCCGCGTTGCTGCGCTACCGGGGCGCCGCACGGTAAAAGGGCCGTATCAGGCGGCGTGGTTGCTTAGAGCCATCACCTGTATCGATCTCACCACGCTTTCCGGCGACGATACGCCGGGGCGGGTGCGGCGGCTCTGTGTCAAGGCCCGCCAGCCGGTGCGGCAGGATCTGCTTATGGCGCTAGACTTCGACCTGCCCATCACCGTTGGCGCGGTCTGCGTCTACCCGACCATGGTCGGTCATGCCGTCAAGGCGCTGTCAGGGTCGGGGATACCGGTCGCCTCGGTGGCTACCGGCTTTCCGGCCGGGCTGATGCCCATGAGACTCCGCCTGGAAGAGATTCGTTATGCGGTAGGGGAGGGGGCGGATGAGATCGATATCGTCATCACCCGCGAGCATGCCCTAACCGGCAACTGGCAAGCGCTCTACGACGAGGTGGCG
>JAGXSO010000042.1 GCA_018333775.1 Truepera sp. | reverse complement strand
CCTGCACCTTAGCTAGCCGGGTAAACGGCGGATAGCCAAAGCGGCGGCGGCGCTCCAGCAGCTCGTTCATCAAAGCGTCAAGCAGCATTGGCCTCTGGAGTGCCTGCAGGAGCGGGTGATCAGCTTGAAAGGTTTGGATTACCGTCAGCGGGCGGCGCGATTCGGTCAGCTCGGCCAGATTAAAGAGCAACCGGAGGGTCTCCTCTTCGCCACGGTAGTCACCCAAGTAAAGCAGTGTATCGAGCAGCGTAACAGCGAGCAGCGAAACGTTAGGTAGCGGCGGCTGGCGCAGCAGCGCGGAAGTGCCTACCACGACACCAGGCTGGCCGTTCTGGAGGCTGCTCAGATTGTCGCGCTGGTCGCTGTCGAAGCGCCAGCAGTTAAAGCCGGGTAGAAGCTCCTTAATTGCGCTCTGAATCCACTGCGTCCCGGCGGCACGGGCTGGGTGCAAGCGGTGACCGTTGCACTGCGGGCAGTTAGGCGGCAGTTCGGCGCTAAAGCCGCACTGGTGGCACCGTAAGCGGTAGCCGTCGCGGTGGTAGCGCAGCGGCAGATCGCAGTGCGAGCAGGTCGCCAAGTAGCCGCAGTCTTGGCAACTCAGCCCGGCTGAAAAGCCGCGCCGTGGGGCTAACAGCACCGCCTGGCGCTCCCGCTCCGCGACCTGTTTGAGCAGCTTGATCAGGTCGGCGCTGAGCGGCCAGTTGGCCTGGCCGTTAAGGTCTACCACGTGGAGGCGGGGTTCCGGTCGCGGCAGCTCATGGCGGCGGCCAGCGCTGCGTACCCACATTTCGGCACTCGCTAGCGCCTCGCTCTCGAGCAGGGCCGCGCTGCTAGCTTCGGCCCGAAAACGCGCCGCAGTCGGGACAAATGCACGGCAGCCGGAAGCGAGTTTGTAGCTTGGGCTGGCCGCTTCTAGCACCACCACCTGCTGCAAGTTCCTAAGGGGCGCTAGCAGGGCTAGATAGGTACCGACCAGCACCACCGCTGTGTAGCTAGGCAGCTCGAGCCACAGGCGCCGGCGCTGCGCATCGTTCAGCTCGCCGCTGAGCACCGCCACCGGCAACTGTGTAGCTAGGCCACCGGCAGTTTCAGCGATAAGCGCCTGCTCCGGCACTAACACCAGCGCCGAGCCGCCGGCGGCAACAGTCGCTGCTAAGCGGGGTATAAGCGCTGCCAAGCGCTCGCGGCGGCGGCCGCCGCTGAGGCAGATCGCCTCAGGTGGGATAGGCGGCACAGGCTCCAGTGCAGCGCCCGAATAGCTAGGCAAAGCGGGCGGCTCGGCCTCGACCTGCCAGTAGCGGGCGTATCCCTTTGTTATCAGGGCCCGCACCACCCCCTCAGAGACCACAGCCTCACGGGCTACCGCCGCTGCGCTAAGCGCCGGCCCCAGCGCCTGCAGCGCCGCTAGTGCCTGGCGCTGCTTAGGGCTCAGTTCAGCATCTGCGTCACGGCAGGCGATGAGCCGCGTGGCGGTCGGTTGCAGTACGCTTACTCGCTCTTCGATCAAGCCCTGCCGCCGGCAGAGCTCGAGCTGTCCGGGTTTAAGCTCTAACGCTGGAAGCCACTCCGTGCCGATCGGCACCCCGGTTACCCCCGGCAGTGCCCGGACTTCGTGGCTTAAGGTTTCGCTCAAACCTATCGGCAACAAGTCAGCCAACACCGTGCCAGCCGGAGCGAGGGTGTAGTCTGCCACCCGCTGGAGCGTTGCCAGTGCTGCCGGGCTAAGAAACGGCCCGGTGTCGAGAGTGCTGATGACCTCTCTCAGCTCACCAGCCAGCCGCCCGCGCTCTTGGGCGATACCGACCACTATGCCGATCCGGAGGCTCTGCTGCCACGGCACCACTACACGCTGGCCTACCTCGGGGAGGGCTGCGCCGTGCATGGGTAAAAAGTCAAAGGGTGGTAGCGGCAGCGGCAGCAGCACCTGAAGGATAGGTGACACGGAGCTATCATAACCTAGGTGAGATAATTCACAATACTCTAGTGTGTGATTTTTTTGTTACGTTGATGGAGTGTTTGTAAGCATCTCTCGGTACAATCACCTCATGAACCAGGAACTGAACCAAGAGCGTCGCTATCAAAGTGCAGGGGTTGACCTCAGAGCCAAGGCGGAAGCCCTGGCGCTAATCACGCAGGCAGTTAAAAGCACCTACACTCCGGAGGTGCTAGCCGGCATAGGCGCCTTCGGCGGACTCTACCAGGCCACAGCCCTTCAGGGTTTAGTGGAGCCGGTGCTGGTCGCCTCCACCGACGGCGTAGGCACCAAAACCAAACTTGCCACCGCTCTAGGGCGCTACCATAGTATCGGCTACGATATCGTCCACCACTGCATCAACGATATTTTAGTGCAAGGGGCGCGCCCGCTCTTTTTCCTCGACTATCTGGCTGCGGCGCGGCTACAGCCCCAGATCGTCGCCCAGATTGTGACCGGGGTAGCTGATGCCTGCCGCACCCACGGCATGGCGCTCTTAGGCGGCGAGACCGCCGAGATGCCGGGCGTCTATGCCCCGGACGAGTTCGACCTGGTAGGTACTATCGTCGGGGTAGTGGAGCGCCGCGCCATAATTGACGGCAGCAGCGTCGAGGCCGGCGACCAACTTATCGCGCTGATGTCGGGCGGTTTGCAGACCAACGGCTACAGCCTAGCCAGGGCGGTGCTCGGCTCAGCTCTAAACGAGCCCTTTGAGGGCCATACCGTGGGTGAGGCGCTGCTGATGCCGCACCGCTGTTATCTCCCCGCAGTAGCGCCGTTGCTCAGTCAAGGGATTATCAAGGGGATGGCCCATATCACCGGTGGCGGCATCCCCAACAACCTGCCGCGCATCCTTCCTGCTGGGTTGGGTGCCACCATTAACCTCGGCAGCTGGCCGGTACCCGCCATCTTTGAGCTAATCGCCGTGCACGGCGCGGTCTCCCAGGCGGAGATGTTCGAGGTGTTCAATATGGGGGCGGGCTTCCTGCTGGTAGTCGGAGCACAGGATGCCGCCCCAGTCGCCGCGCAGCTAGAGGGGTACGTCGTTGGCGAGATCGTAGGCGGCGAGGGGGTGCGCCTGCTTTAACGGTTGCCGCCGACTAGACCGCGCACATCGAGCAGGAAGTTGCCATCGGTCGGCAGCATGATGGTCTGGATCGAGGGCGCCAAGCGCTGGGCCACTTCGAGCTGGATGATCTCCGGGTTGGCGCGCAACGCCTCGCCGCGCAGAGCTAAGGCTTGCGCCTCACCTTCGGCTCGAGCGATCTGCGCATCGCGCTCGCCTTCGGCCTCCACCACGCGGCGCTGCGCAGCGATCTCCGCCTGGCGGCGGCGGTTCTCTTCCACCTCGACCTGCTGCTCGGCCGCCTGCTTCTCTTCAATCGCCTGAGTGATCGCCTCAGGAATCCGCACATCGCGCAGCAGCACGTTCAAGACGCGAATATTATCGCGCTGTAGCGACTCTACTAGGTTGTTCTGAATCCGCTGCTGCAATTCGGCCCGCTTGACGCTGATCAGATCGGCGGCGCGATACTCGGAAATGCCGTCGCGGATCTGCGAGCGCACCTCGGGTCGGATGCGAATCGCTTCGTACAGCGGCCCAATATCCTGGTGCAGCTTGGGAGCGCTATCGCGGATTACCTGAAAGAGCACTGTGACATCGACGTCGATCTCCAGGCCTTCGGCTGAGCGGGCGTTGATCTTGTCGCCAGTGGCGGCAGCCAGCGTCAGCT
>JAGXSO010000041.1 GCA_018333775.1 Truepera sp. | reverse complement strand
CGGCGGCTGGCTCAGCGGGCCAACCGGATCGTCCGGCAGAACCTCACCTTTGCCGTGTCGGTGATGGTTGTCCTGGTGCTGTTCACGCTATTTGGCAACCTCCCCCTGCCGCTGGCCGTGGTGGGTCACGAGGGGGGGACGCTGGTGGTGGTGTTTAACGGCCTGCGGCTCTTGATGACTAGGCGCACTAAGCCGCGGTACAGCACTCCTAACCGCCGACCGGTCCCGGTCACGGGCAACGATTAGCCCGCTTCCACCGCAAGCGAAAACTGCCGGACGACCTGGCCTTGAAAAGATACCACTGCCCGCCACAGGCCCGGCTGCCAAGTAGCCTCAGCCGGCAAGAAGAGCACCCTAGTTGCGCCGGCTGAGCTAGGATCGAGCCAGATCGACTCGGAAGCGACGATGCGGTTATTCGGGTCGTACCACTGCACCGCTAACCAGTCGGCGGCGGGCACCTCGCGCAAGGTAAGGTGGAGCGCCAAACTATCACCGTCCTGAATCAGCCCCACCGAGCCACGCAGGTCGAGGCTAGGCGGCAGAGTCCGGGCTTCGGGGATCAGCGGAAGATAGGTAAAAGCGCACGACGATAGCGCTAAGAGCGCCAAACCGGCGAGCGTCCGCGAGATAGCCAGGGGCATAATCTCGTTATAGCCCTTCCGGCACTAAGAGAGCTGAGAGCAGCGCCAGCGGGGCGGTCTCAGCCCGTAAGATGCGCGGTCCGAGGCGGATCGCCACTGCCCCCAGCGCTACCAGATGGGCGACTTCGGTATCCCTTAAGCCTCCTTCGGGGCCGGTTACTACGAGCAGCGGCTGGTGCGGCACCAACGGCGCCTGCTGCAAGTGGGCGGCGAGCGTTGTGTCGGCATAAGGGTGGGCCACCAATATCCGCTCGGCGGATTTGGGGAGCTGCTCGAGCCCCAGTAGTTCACTTACCTCGGGCACTACACTTCGCCCTGACTGCTTGGCGGCCTCTTGCGCAATCCGCCGCCAGCGGGTCAGGCGCTGTACAGACAGCTCGCGCACCTCACAGTGTCGGCTCACGAAGGGGATAAAGCGCACAGCGCCCAGCTCGGTAGCCTGGCGCACTACTTCGGCCAGCTTGTCGCCTTTTAAGAGCGCTAGCGCCAGCGTAACCGGGACCACCTCGCGCTCGGTGGGCCGGGGCTCACACAGCTTAAGCACCACTACCGGCCCGGCCACCTGCTGCACCACCCCCTCGGCCTCCAGGCCGCCGCCGTCAAAGGCCCGCACCGCGTCGCCGGGCTTCACCCGCAGCACCTGCACCAGGTGGTACGCCTCGCGCCCCAACAGCCGGACTTCGCCGACCGTTAACGGGTAGACCAACACGCGATGGACTCTCATGGCAGGCGGGCGTAAAGCAGCGCCCAACCGTCCTCTCGGGTAATCGCAACATCGGCTAGCGGCTCCAGAGCGGCCACTACTGCGGGCAGCCGCTCGCTCAGAATCCCGCTTAGAATCAGCTCTCCGCCAAAGCGGAGCACCCGGCGGTAGTGAGGGGCTAGCTGCTGGTGCAGCTCGGCGTAGAGGTTAGCTACCACCACGTCGACGCTGGCCGCCGGGGTCGTCTCGTCTAAGGCTCCAAGATAAAAATCTGCCCGTGAACCGTTAAGCCGGGCGTTATCGCGGGCGATCGGCACGGTCAGCGGGTCGTTATCGAGCCCGTAGGCAGAGGCAGCTCCCAGCAGGTCGGCAGCGATGGCCAAGATGCCTGAGCCTGCCCCTACGTCGATTACCGCCTTGCCGGGCAAAGCAAGCCGGCTCAGCGCCTCCAGGGCCAGCCGGGTAGTGATGTGATGCCCGGTGCCAAAGGCCATGCCGGGATCGAGCCGGATCACCAGTTGGCCGCTCTGCGCCACAACCGCGCAGTGCGAGGGGGCCACTATCAGGCGGCTTAGCACCACCGGCTTGAGTTCGGCATAGTAGCGCTTCAGCCAGTCTTCCTCCGGCACCTCCTCCCAGCGGCCGGTAATGGGCAGGCTAAGCCGCTCAGGGAAGTAGGCCACCAGCTCGGCACCCTCCTGCTCGATGGCCGAACAGCCCGCCTGCCAGAGCAGTGCAGTCTCGGCGTCACAGGTAGCAAAGTCGCCACTTAGGCGGAAGCGGAGCATTACCGGGCCGGCTCGAGCGGCGCAACCTGTTCGTCGCGAGTGACGATCTCAAAGCCCAGGCGCGCCCCCGCCTCCAGATAGAAGTCGATATCCGCGGTCTTGGTCTGCGGCCCCAGCGACTTGCGGTCGAAAGCGCGAGTAGCCGTCATGATCATGGTCTCGGCCAGGCAGGCCGGCACCAGGCCGTCGCCAAAATGCAGGTCAATCAAGCTCTGCATAGCGCCGGGCGGGCGAACCACCCCACCAGGGACGATGTGGACACCGGGGACGCGGCGCACCGAGTCATCCACATCAGCCGGACGGCCCAGGTCGAAGACCCAGGCTCCCGGCTTGATGTGCTCGGCGTAGAGGACCGGGTCGGGGTCGGAGGTAGCGGTAAAGACCAGATCCGCCGCTGCGCACGCCGCCACCTCGGTACTGGTGGTAATGGCGGTCTGCGGAAACTTGCGGCGCAAGCTCTGGGCGCTGCGCTCCAGCCGCTCCAGGTCACGCCCGATCAGGATTAGCTCGGCCACCTCGCCGGCGATCATCCGCGCTACCCCAAAGGCCACCACCCCATTAGCCCCTACCACCGCCGCGCAGGCCCGCTTAAGCAACCCCCCTTCCGCCGCGAAGCTGGCCAGTAGCCCCGGCACCGCCGCCTTGACGGTCGCGGCGGTATACGCTCCGCCATTGGTGATGTGGATCTCCGGCACGGCCTCCTGAACGTCCAGCCCTTTGTTGCCAACAGTGGACCAGAACGCTCCCAAGCCGAACGCCTCGGCCCCTAGCTCATGGGCCAGCCTGGCTCCCTGGATCGCCATCCTGGTAGCCAACTCCGGCTGGTTGCGAATCTGGTCCGGCAACAGCGGCCCGGTAAGCAACATCAGGCGGAGTTCACGCCCATCGGCGAGCCGCACCCCCTTGATCTCCCCTTGCTTGAGCGGCCTGAAGAGCGGAGTGAGCTTGCGAATGGTCGCCTCGGACAGCAGTCCGCGCTGGTAGAGCGGTTTTAGCCAGCGCTGGCTGATAGGCTGCCACAGGTCGTCCAGGCTTAAGGGGTGAACCATGAACGCTGCCGTGACGACTCCGGGGTCGCGCGCGCGCACCGGCAACTGCTCGCCCAGCTTGGGCTCGGTCCGATCCAGCAGGCGCATCAGGCTGGCCTTATGCCGCCACAGCGCCAGCAGCAGGATAGCTAGCGCCGCCGCTGTCAGCGCCATCGGCCCGGTCAGCACGGTAGCTAGCAGCAAAGTGACCAACCCGCCCAGGGTCGCCAGCACCACATAGCGACTGAGAGCCAGCACAGCGGCATACACCACCACCGGCACAGCCGCTGCCAGCCAGGAAAGCCCGCCAAAGGCCCACAGCCCGGCCAGCACGCCCAGCAACACACCGTTGCCACGGCCCCGCGGCAGCTCCTTAAGCGGCAAGGGGTAGAGGTGCCCCAGGTAGACCCCGAGAGCCGCCCAGGGGCTGCCCGCAAACAGCGCCAGCGCCACAAACCCCTTGAGTAGGTCGAGGCCGAACGAGGCCAGTGCCAGCGGCCGGCCTACAAAGTGCATTAGGTTTTCGACCCCAAGGTTATGGGCGCTCATCTCGCGCGGGCTAAAGCCGGCCACCCGCTTAATCAGCAGGCTGCCCAGCGGCAGGGCGCCCAACAGGTATGAGCCAACGAGTGCTAGCAGCAGCCAGGTCATTGGGCTATTGTACTCGACATGGAGAGCCGCACCCCACCGCAGAACCTGGAAGCCGAGCAGAGCGTCTTGGGCAGCATCCTGCTCGACAACGAGGCCTACGCCCATCTTGAGGGGATGCTCCGCCCGGAGCACTTCTACAAGGAGGGGCATCGCAAGATCTACCGCGCCTTCGAGCGCCTGCACCAGCGTAGCGAGCCGATGGACTTGGTCACGCTGACCGAGGAGTTGCGCCAGTCCGGCGAGCTGGAGGCGATCGGCAGCGTACCCTACCTTATCGGTCTGGCCGACTCGGTGCCGACCGCCGCTTACGCCGAGAACTACGCCAAGATCGTCCTGGAAAAAGCTGTGCTGCGGGAGCTAATCGCCGCTAGTGGCCAGATCATGCAGACCGCTTACGACCAGGCCATGCCGCTCGAGCAGGTGCTAGATAAGGCCGAGGCCAGCATCTTCGACCTCTCCAGCAACAAACGCACCCATCACTTCGCCGGCATGGGCTCGCTGGTACATGACACCTTCGAGCACATTCAGGAGCTGTTTAACAGCCCCGATCCGGTCTCGGGCCTGCGCACCGGCTTTAAAGAGCTGGATCTGCTCACCGCCGGCCTGCAAGCGAGCAGCCTCAATGTGCTAGCCGCCCGCCCCAGCATGGGCAAAACCGCCCTGGCGCTAACTATCGGCCTTAACGCCGCCTTGCGCGAAAAGCAGACCGTGGGCGTATTCTCGCTGGAGATGTCGGCGGTGCAGTTAGTGATGCGCATGCTGTGCAGCGAGGCCCGCGTGGACATGAGCCGGGTCAAGAGCGGCCAGCTTTCCGATCGTGACTTTCAGCGCCTGGCCAACACCGCTGGGCAGATGTCGGAGGTTAAGCTGTTCATCGACGACAGCGCCGACTTAAGCGCCATGGAGCTGCGCAGCCGCGCCCGCCGCCTGATGGCCGAGCACGGCCTGGGGCTGATTATCGTCGACTACTTGCAGCTGATGCACGCCGGCGCCAAAACCAGCATGGGCGAGAACCGCCAGCAGGAGATCTCGGTCATTTCGCGCAGCCTAAAGGCGCTGGCGCGGGAGCTGGATATTCCGGTGCTGGTGCTGAGCCAGCTCTCGCGGGCCGTGGAGAGCCGCCCCAACAAACGGCCCATGCTGTCGGACCTACGTGAGAGCGGGGCGATAGAGCAGGACGCAGATTTGGTGATGTTCATCTATCGCGACGAGTACTACGACAAGCAGTCCGAAAAGCACGGCATCGCCGAGATCATCGTTGGCAAACAGCGCAATGGTCCGACCGGCACCGTGGAGTTGCAGTTTCACAGCGCCCATGTACGCTTCAACGATTTGGCCAAAGGCGTGGGATAACAGCCTGACCCAAATTCCCGACAAAACTCATCTCAAGCAGCGGGTAGCGCAGGCCTATAAACGAGAAGCCCGGCTTCAGACCAGGCTCGCTTCGTGCTGCCATCGAGGCTTCTTTTGGTAGGCGCGGGCGGGATTGAACCGCCGACCTCTACAGTGTCAATGTAGCGCTCTCCCACTGAGCTACGCGCCTAAGCACCTGAGCATACCGGGTAGCAGCTCATTTGGCAATGGGCTGGAGGCGCCGACCGGATTCGAACCGGTGAGTGGAGGTTTTGCAGACCTCTGCCTTACCACTTGGCTACGGCGCCCTTCTGCACGCGGCAGCATAGCACGCTACGGGGGGGCTGTCAACGCGGTAGGAGACGTAAAATCTACAACTCGCAGCCCAGCCTAACGGCAGCGAGCGCCTTGGCCTGGTAGGCAGGGTTAAGCGCCAGCTCGATGGCGGCCTGGAGCGCCTCAACCTGGAGCGTGCCGCTCGCGATCAGCGCCTTGGCAGACAGGGCCAGCGCGATGTTCTCCTTGCCGACGGCGCGGCGCAGCCCGGCGGTGTCGAGCAAGGTAACAGCAGCGTTAGTAGCGGGGAGGTCGAGGCTCGCATCGGCGTAGACCCGAGTGCTAGCGGGCAGTTGGGCCAGCTGAGCGCGGATATGGTGCAAACCCTCCGGCGCTAGGATAACCACCATGTCCGGCGCCGTCACCATGCCAAAGCGCATCGGCTGAGGATCAAGGACCAGGGTGCTGACCGAGTGGCCGGTCTTGATGGTGACCGGATAGTCGTCTTTCTGATTAACGTGCAGGCCGCTCATCATGGCGGCCTGGGCGATTAGGCCGACGGCGCTGCGCACCTTGCCACCGGCCGAGCCGGCTACCAGCAGCCCGGTGCGGCGGGTCAGCCCTTGCGTGACGCTATCCCGGGCCGCACCAGGGAAGCGGACTGTGAGCCCTCGCGGCGGCTGAGGTGGCTCGCTCTGGGCGATGAGCTGCTGGGCGTGCGCCTCAAAGGTGGGCCGCTGCGCCTCTGTGATGATTCCCATCTGCAACCCGGCGCGGGCAGCGTAGTCGTGGAACAGCTTGCCGGTGAACTGGTTAGCGGGGACAAAGTAGGCGGTACAGAGCTCCCAGATATCGATCAGGGCAAAGCCGGAGGTGGCGATAGCCTGAGCGATTACGTCGAAAAGGTCGAGGTCGGTGCTCGGCTTGCGGGCCACAAACGAAGCGCCGTTCAGAGCGACCGTCCCCGCTATATCGAAGGGGACCTCGGGGTTGCCTAAGGGGGTGGTGACGGTACGCGCCCCGCTGAAGGTGGTGACCGAGTGCTCGCCGCCGGTCATGCCGAAGTTGAAGTTGTTAAACACCAGCACGGTGATGCCGCTGTTGCGCCGCGCCGCCGCCAGGATATGCCCGGCACCGATGCCGGTGCCCCCGTCCCCCATCAGCACGATCACGTGCAGGTCGGGGCGGGCTAGCTTGAGGCCACCGGCATAAGCGACGCTGCGCCCGTGCAGGCCGTGGAAGGTGTGGACCTTAAGGTGAGCGTCCGACAGCCCCACGCAGCCAATATCGGTAACCACCGCCACCTGCTCGGGGCGGAGCTGCAACTTGCCTAGGGCGTGCCCTAAAGCGTTCAGGATCAGGCCGTGGCCACAGCCAGGGCAGAACGGATACTCTTGCGTCGTCAGATAGGGCGCGCTGCGGGTTTTGGCGTCAGGGTTCACAGCACCACCGCCACGGCTACTGCATCGAGCACCGCTTGCGTTATCTCGGCAGGGCTAATGAGCGTCCCATCAAACCGTTGCAGGCTGATAAAGCGCCGGTCGGCGAGCCGCTCAAGCTCGAGCAAATACTGGCCGTTGTTGTGCTCGGGCACCACTATGTGAGAGTGCCTGGCGAGCGCTTCGCGCAAGATCCCTTCCGGCACCGGCCATAGCGTATACAGAACCAGGCTCGACACCCTTACTCCCTGCCGGCGCAGCTCATCTACCGCATCCAGCGCAGCCTGGGCCGCAAAGCCATAGGAGACAATGAGCACCGCTGCGTCCGCTTGCAGATCGTAGTCGTACAGGCTCACACCGGGCTTATCCCAGGCAATTTTATCGCTTAAGTGCTCGAGCTTCTCCCGCCGCTTAATGACATCACTCGTTAGTTGTCCGTCCGGGCCGTGGATGCTGGTAGTAAAACGCACCTGCACCTCCGCGCCGATAGGGAGAAAAGCCGGCGCGTCGTGGCCGGGCTCGATCCGGTACGGCAAAAACTCTGCCGGGTCGCCGCGGTAATAGTGGCGCTTAAGCAAGGCCGGTGCCTGCCAGGTAGCGGTATCTTCGCTGCGCCGTGTCAGCGACAGCTCCTTGCTGGTCATGAGCAGCACCGGCGTCCGGTAGCGTTCAGCCAGATTGAAGGCATGCGCGGTCAGCTCGTAGCTGGTGCGCAGGTCCCGCGGCGCCAGCACGATCAGCGGGTAGCCGCCGGACGTCCCCCAGCGGGCAAACTGGATATCCCCCTCGCCGTGCGTGGTAGCGCCGCCGGTAGCCGGTCCCATCCGCTGCGAATCGATAATCACCAGGGGTACCTCGCCCATGATGGCCAGGCCCAGGCTCTCGCTGTAGAGGCTGAGGCCGGGGCCGCTGGTGGCGGTCAGGGGCTTTTTCCCGGCCATGCCGGCGGCGATGCACATCGAGATGCCGCCGATCTCGTCCTCGGCCTGCACGGCGATACCGCCTACCTTGGGCAGCTCGCGGATGGCGATTAGTAGCAGGCTAGTGGCGGGCGTGATCGGATAGCCGGCAAAAAAGTCGCAACCGGCGTCAAGGGCGCCGCGCATGATGGCCTCGTTGCCGTCGATGAACTCAAGTCGGGGCATAAACTAATTTTTACCATACAACGGCGCGTTTTACCTGTTTATCGAAAGCAAAATACCCGCTCTGCCTTGGTAGTTAAGGCGCATCGGGGAATCTGCAACCGTAATGTTATCGCACTAGTTAAATCGTTCACGATATTTTTACTCGTGACTCTTTTGTTGCGTTATATCACGGCTTTCGTAACCAGCTCGCGCAGAGCCGCCTCATCTATAACCTTGACCCCCAGCGCCTCGGCCTTGACCAGCTTGGAGCCGGGGTCCTGCCCTGCTACCAGATAGTCGGTCTTGGCGCTCACCGCGGAGGATACCCGAGCGCCTAAGGCTTCTAGGCGCGCCTTGACCCGCTCGCGTGGCTCGCTGAGCGTGCCGGTCAGCACGAAGCTCAGCCCTTTGAGGGCAGCTCCCGACATTTGTGCTGAGGCACGCGGATTGACGCCGCGGGCGCGCAACCCCTCCAGCAGCGCCTGGATGGCAGGCTGTTGCAGCGCTTGCACGATGGCGGTAGCAGTCGCTTCGCCGATATCGGGTAGGGCCATCAGATCGGCGACGGTCGCCTGTTGCAAGGCCGAAAGCGACCCAAAAGCACTGGTCAACAGCTGCGCGGTGCGCCGCCCCACCTGCGGCAGGCCGAGGGCGAAGATCAAGCGCTCGAGCGGGCGCGCCTTTGACGCCTGAATCTGCTGCACCAGCTTAGTCGCCGAGACTTCGGCAAACCCCTCAAGCTGCAAGAGCTGCTCGGCGGTAAGGTCGTAAAGGTCAGGGATATCATGGATCAGACCGGCCTCGAGCAATTGCGCCAGCGTCTTCTCGGCCAGGCCTTCGATCTCCATGGCGTGGCGCGAGGCGAAGTGGCTAAGACGGGCTAACCGCTGCGCCGGGCAGGCCGGGTTGACGCAGCGTAGATTGGCCCCGTCCTCGATTAAGGGCGCCCGGCAGTCGGGGCAGATGGTGGGAATCGGGCACGGCGGCAACTCACCGGGGCGCTCCTCGACCAGCACGCGCAAAATCTCAGGGATGATGCCGCCGGATTTATGGATCACCACCCGATCGCCGACTCTGAGGTCCAAACTGCGGATAAAGCCGGGGTTATGCAGCGTAGCGCGCGAGACCTCAGTCCCCTCCAGCAGGCGGGGCTCGAGCTCGGCTACCGGCGTGAGCTTGCCGGTCCGCCCGACCTGCCAGGTGATGCCGCGCAGCGTAGTGGCCACCTCCTGGGCCGGGAACTTGTAGGCGATGGCCCAGCGTGGGGCGCGGCTGGTGCTGCCAAGCTCCTCTTGCAACGCTAAGTCATCTACCTTAAACACGACACCATCAGCCTCGTACTCTAGCTCCGCGCGCCGTGCCTGCCACGCTTCGGCAACGGCGCAGGCCTCCGCGGCTCCGGTGACCCGCCGGCGCAGCGGATTGACCCGGAAACCGTGGTTCTCAAGCCAAGCCAGCAACTCAGACTGCCGCCCTACCCCCAGGGCGCGCGGTTGGCCTACCCCGTAGCAGTAGGCTTGCAGCTTACGCGCCGCGCTGACCTTGGGATCGAGCTGGCGCACCGTCCCGGCGGCGGCGTTGCGGGGATTCTTAAAGAGCGTTTCACCCGCCTCCTTGCGCTCAGCGTTGATCCGCTCGAACTCCTGCCGTGACAGGTAGATCTCGCCGCGCACCTCTAGCTCACGCGGTGCCCCTGCGACCTGCTGCGGGATGCCGGGGATACCTAACAGGTTAAAGGTGACATCCTCGCCCTCCTGGCCGTTGCCGCGGGTAGCGGCCCACAGCAGGAGGTCGTCGCGATAGTAGAGGTTAACCGATAAGCCGTCGATCTTCATTTCGGCCAGATAGTCCAGGGGCTCCTGGGAGGCTAGCATCCGGAGGCAGCGGGCTTCAAACTCGGCTAACTCTTGGCAGTTAAAGGCGTTGTCAAGTGACTGCATGGGGTGGGGGTGGGTGATTACCGCAAACGACGCCTGCGGCGCAAAACCCACCTCTTGGGTGGGCGAATTGGCCGCACGCAGTTCTGGATATTGCTCTTCGAGCTGCCGCAGTTCATGTAAAAGCGCGTCATACTCAGCATCGCTGATTGCTGGGGCGTCGAGGACGTGGTAGCGGTAGTTGGCTTCGCGCAAACGGGCGCGCAGTTCGTCGGCGTGGCGCTGCAACTCAGGCTCCGGCACGGCCTCAGTATAGCGGGCAAGCTCCTTGCGCGCTAACTCCTCGCTGGCTATAATCAGGCGCTATGTGTGCTACGGCGGGTTGCACATTGGCGGATGCGGTATCATCACAGTAATTTACGTCTAGAACAGGTACCCGCTTACCGCATTGCGATGTGACCAGATGATACCTGCTATAAGGGAGGAACCATGCGCCGATTAATCGCTCTTATCGCCGTGCTGTCGCTAAGTCTAGCGTTCGCACAAGACTTCATCTTCGGCATCACCTTCGATGCCGGTGGCAAATTCGACCGCTCCTTCAACCAAGGCACCTGGGAGGGTTTGATCCGGGCCGTAGACGAGCTTAGCGCTCAGTACGAAATCGATGTGCTCGAGTTCGAAGGGACGCCCGGCACCGCCGCTGACGGGCAGCGCCGCATTGCCTTGGAAGGCGCCGACCTGATCATCGCCCCCGGCTTTTTGCAGGCCGATGCCATTCAGGCCGTCTCCAGCGAGTTTCCCAACACTTCCTTCGTACTGATCGACGCGGTCGCCGAGAATCCCAACGTGCGCAGCGTGCTGTTCCGCGAGCAGGAAGGTAGCTTCCTGGTCGGGGTGATCGCCGGAACGCTGAGCCAGACCGGAGTGGTCGGCTTCGTGGGCGGCATGGATATCCCGCTGATCCGCGCCTTTAACCTGGGCTTTGAAGAAGGTGTCAGGTACACCTGCCCGAACTGCACGGTGCTGTCAAACTACGTCGGCGTGACGCCGGCAGCCTGGAACGACCCGGCCCGGGCTAAAGAGCTGGCTACGTTGCAGAACGCCCAGGGCGCCGATATCATCTACGCTGCTGCGGGCGCCTCGGGTAATGGTGTAATCGACTTCGCCAACGAGACCATGTGCTTTACCCCCACCGTGGCGGTGCGCGAGACTCCGCTGGCCGCGCAGGTGGCTACCCTCGCTAAGTCGGCTGCTTATACCGCCAGGTGCGGTGCCGGCGCCATTCCGGTGTTCTTCATCGGCGTAGACTCCAACCAGAACTTCCTGGGCGACACCGACAACAATCCGGCCACTTTGAACCACGGCCTGACAAGCATGCTCAAGCGCGTCGACGTTGCCGCCTATAACGCGGTCTTCGACGTGGTCAACGGCACCTTCACGGGCGGCACCCAGAGCCTCGGGCTCGCTGAGGATGGTGTAGGCTTCGCGCTGGACGAGTTCAATACCGCGCTCATCCCGGAGTCGCTGGTCGCGCAGCTTGAAGAGATCCGGCAGCGGATCATCGGCGGCGAGATCCAAGTCACCGACTTCCGCACCCTGTAGCCTCAACCGTTGGTAACCGCTCAGCGCAGGTGGCTAGTCCACCTGCGCTCTATTGCTGGCTTAGGGCGCTCGGCGGATAACCGTTGTGCTACAATCAGGCTGGCGGTGAGAGGGAGCTGATCGCGGCTTTATAGCTGAGGAAAGTCCGGGCTCCGCAGGGCAGGGTGCCAGGTAACACCTGGGCGCGTAAGGCGACGGCACGTGCAACAGAAAGCAGACCGCCAGGGCGGTAGACGATACCTCTTGGTAAGGGTGAAACGGTGTGGTAAGAGCGCACCAGTGCTGGTGGCAACACCGGCAGCTAGGTAAACCCCACCCGGTGCAAGGTCCGATAGGGAGAAAGAGCTTGCCCGGCTCGC
>JAGXSO010000040.1 GCA_018333775.1 Truepera sp. | reverse complement strand
CCCCGCTAGCCCCCGCCAGCAGGCTCGGCGCTAGCTCAGTTAAGCGCACCAGGTCGAGCGTGCCGAAGTGGCGATAGAGCCAGAAGATGCCAATTAGCAGCCCCAGATCGGCGATCTTAGTGACCAGGAAAGCCTTCTTCATTGCCTGCTGAGCAGCGATCTTCTTATAGTAGAAGCCGATCAGGAGGTAGCTCATCACCCCCATCAGCTCCCAGAAGAGCAGGATATGGAACAGGTTGCGGCTCATCACCATGGCCAGCATGGCGGCGCTGAACAGGCTTAAGTAGGCAAAGAAGGTCGGGAAGCGGGTCTCGCCCGCCATGTAGCCGATCGAGAAGAGGTGGATCAGCAGCGAGACCAGCGCTACCATCAGCACCAGCAGGGCCGCTAACGGGTCGAGCAGGAAGCCAAACGGGATCCCCTCCTGCCCCCCGATACTGAGCCAGGCCAGCTCGCTGACAAAGGGGAAGCCGGGCGCCGCCTCGCGCACTAGCACCGCCCCTGCTAAGGCCGCTAGCTCAGCCTCTAGTGCCGCTAGCTCCATCCTCGCTGCTGCCTCAACCTGCCCCTGTAGCGTCGCTATCCGCCCTTCGACCTCGGCCATACGCACCAGCCCAGCACTATCCCAGACCGGCGCCGCTTGTTGTACCTGGACTAGCAGCGCTACCGCTAGCAGGGTAGCCAGGGTCAGCAGCGCCACGCTGAGCCAGGCGGCGCGTTTGCCTAGCCGGTAACCAAACAGGATATTGATGGCAAAGGCTAAGGCCGGCAGCAGCGGGATCAGCCAGGCGTAGCTAAGCGGCGTCACTGTTTCATCCTGCTTAGCACCTCAACGGTAGCGCGGCCGTTGTGGCGGAAGACGTTGACAAGAGCTAGGCCGCCAAGCAGGAGGGCTAAGGCTGTCCAGACGGGATAGTTCATAGCCGCACCTCGGATAGATTATCCACCTCGCTGCTATGGCGATAGCGGAAGATGGCCACCAGGATGGCTAGGCCGATCGCTACTTCGGCAGCGGCGATAGCCATGATGATTAAGACCGCAGTTTGCCCTGATAGGGCGGTTATCATGCCGGCCTCGGCCCATTGCAGTGCAAAGGCCACCAGAGCCAGATTAGCAGCATTGAGCATTAGCTCAACCGACAAAAAGATCATGATGGCGCTGCGCCGGGTCAGCACCCCGACTGCGCCGATCATAAAGATGATGGCGCTCAAAGCTATGAAGTACTCAGTCGCTACCACCGGGTGCCTCCTGAGCATGGCCTACAAACATACAATCATTCACGGCCAGTCTCCTTGCTATGACTCGCCGCTATGTCGGCCCGTTCGACTTTGCGCTGGACCAGGCTGACCACGCCGACGATGCTGGTCAGCAGCAACACCGCTACCAGCTGAAAAGCCAACACGAACCGCTCGAACAGCACCTCGCCGATCTGGGCCGCGCCACCACCAGACAGCGCTGCATCAACAACTTCGGCCGCCGGGAGCGGGCGCGGGTTCATGAATGCCGTGACTACCAGGGCGGCTGCGGCGACTGCCGCCGTGACGTAGACCGCAGGGCGCAGCCAGCGGAACTTGTCCGCCTGCCCTTCACCTTCAACATTGAGGAGCATGATTACGAACAAAAACAGCACCATGATGGCGCCGGCATAGACGATCACCTGTGCCGCGGCCAGAAAGTGAGCCTGCAACGTGACATAGATTACTGCCAAGATGATTATAGTGCCCACCAGCGAAAGGGCAGCGTGGACCGGTTGCCGGAGGGTCACAACCCCTATCGCCCCGATGATCATGACGGTAGCGAGGAAGATGAAGGTCACCATAACCGAGCCCTCCGGGAGAGGTGAGAGGTAAGGGATAGGCCCATCAGTAATCTACCCCCTCGAGCTCCGGGCGGGGGCCGGCCTTGAAGCCGAGCTTAACCTCGGTATTCTTCCTGGCGGCCTCGCGGCGTTGCCACTTCGACCCTTTGACGCCGACGAGCATCTCCTCTTTGCCGTAAACGAAGTCTTCATAACGGAAGTCGGCTAGCTCAAACTCGTGGCCCAGTACGATGGCACCAGTAGGGCAAGCCTCCTCGCAGAAGCCGCAGAAGATGCAGCGCAGCATGTTGATCTCATAGATGCTGGCGTAGCGCTCGCCGGGCGATACGGGGTTAGCAGGGTCGTTCTCAGCGGCTTCCACGTAGATGGCGTAGGCAGGACAGGCGGCTGCACACAGGCTGCAACCGATACACTTTTCCAGGCCGGTGTCGGGGTGGCGCAGCAGGTGATGGCGCCCCCGAAAGCGCGGCTTGATCTCTACCAGCTCTTCGGGGTAGCTCACGGTGACAGGTTTCTTGAACAGGTGTCCGAGCGTGACGCCCATCCCTTTAGCAAGATCAAGCAAGCTCATGGTAAACCTCCTAAGGAGGAATTAAAAATTGAAGGCTGAAGATTCAAGATGGTCATGAAGTACTCCGGGAATGCTGTTCGAGGTATTTGATGAAGCCAGCAAGCTGACGTGAGATCGAGGAAAGCTTCTCTTTGAGCGCCAGGAAGGCGGCTTCATCCAGGTAGTCGAGATCGAAAGCGATGTAGAGTTGGGAACGGGCCTCCGCAGCCGATGCCTTGGAGATATACAAGAATCGAATGAACTCCCTGTTTCCCGAGCGCTCGAATCCCTCCGCAACGTTCGACATGATGGAGATCGTGGCACGCCTGATTTGGTCGCGCAAGGTCCAGTCCTGAGCAAAATGCCCTTGGTTGGAAACGCTATAAATGTCTCTCACAAGCTCTCTGGCTCTCTGCCAAACTTCCATATCCTCAAAGGTTTCTATTTTCATCATCCGTACCCGGCTCTAAACCTTGAATCTTAAACCTTGAATCTTAAACCTTGAATCTTCAGATGACAAAGGCGATCACCGCCCCGGTTATGATCAGGCTGAGCAAAGCCAGTTCAAAGATCCAGATCCAACCCAGGCGCATCAGCTGGTCGTAGCGCAGCCGTGGCAAGGTGGCGCGTAGCCAGATGAACAGGAACATAAAGATGGCCATCTTGAGTACCAGCCAGATAATGGGCCACTCGGAGATACCGGGGACAATGGCGTCTAAGAAAGCCGGGCCGCGCCAGCCGCCCAAAAAGAGCGTGCTCATAAACGCAGCCGCGGTCATCATGTTGACGTACTCAGCCATCTGAAACAGCGCCCACTTGATCGAGGAGTACTCGGTTAGATAGCCGGCCACGATCTCCTGCTCGGCCTCTGGGAGGTCGAAGGGGGTGCGGTTGACCTCGGCGACCGCAGAGATTAAAAAGGTTACGAAGGCTACTGGCTGCAGGATGATAAGCACCCAGTGCTGTGCCTGCCAATCGACGATCTCGCGCAGATTGAGGGTGCCGGTAATCATAATCACCCCCAACACCGACAGCCCTAAGCCCAACTCATAGCTAATCAGTTGGGCCGAGCTGCGCAGGCTGCCTAACAGCGAGTACTTGCTATTGCTGGCCCAGCCGGCTAAAAAGGTGCCGTAGATCCCCAAACTGGTAGCGGCCAGGATAAACAGCAGGCCGATATCGAGATCCATGATCCAGGGGTTGAAACCGAATAGGCTTCCTTCAGGACCGGCTGGAATGGCGCCGAAGGCGGTCAGCGCGAAGGTGATGCTGATAAACGGCGCCAGATAAAAGATAAACCTATCAGCAGCGCTCACTACGATGTCCTCTTTAAAGAGCGACTTGATGGCGTCAGCAATGGGTTGCAGCAGGCCGAACGGCCCCACGCGGTTGGGGCCGAAACGGTGCTGCATCCGCCCCAGGAGGCGCCGCTCAATCAGCGTCATGTAGGCAAATGAACCGAGCAGCACCAGGCACAAGACCAAGGCCTTAAAGAACGTTACCAGCAGCGGATCGCCCATCAAGCACCTACCGGAGCTAAGTTGCGTAAGATGGCGGTTGGCTCGAGCCTCACTAGGCCCACCGGCTGATCGATCAGGGCCGGGAGGAGCATTAACCCCGGCGGTGTGGCGTCGGTAATAACGACGGTGGCGCGGCGGAGAGTGCCCTGCAACGTCAGCGTCACCTCATCGCCGGTGGTAAGCCCCATGAGGTTCGCATCACCGGGGTTGACGCGCAGCGCAGCGGCACCCAGGGCTGCCCGTAGATGAGGGTTACGGTCTAGTTGTTCGATGCGGGACATGCTTGGCACCAGTAAGAGATTACCGTAAGCCGGGGTCTCCGTGGCCGGGATGCGGGGGATGCTCTTGGCTGGCCCCTGAAGCACACGCCCGGTCGGTTCAAGCTCGGCGGGGTCAACGCCGAACAGGCGCCGCAATTGGTGCTGGGCGCTACGCCCTTCGAACGCATGGCCTAACGCTTCGCCGAGCCACCTGACCACGCCGGTGAAGTCTTCGCTGGTGCCGCTTAACAGCGGTACTGCGGCGACTGGCAGCAGGCGGCCTTCGAGGTTGACTACCGAGCCCTCTTTTTCGTAACCGGTTTTGGCGGGCAGCACCACCTGGGCTAGCTCCGCCGTTTCGGTTAGGAAGCTGTCGTGGACTACCAGCAGCGCCAGATGGCTGAGCTGCTGCGCTACAGTGCGGTCCTGGGCCGGGTTGAGGCCGCTAACGATGAGCGCCTTGGCGCTAGTAGGCATCTCCTGGTAGCGGTAGCGGGCATGGCTGGGCAGCACGCCGAGCTGCTGCAAGCCGTAGCTGTTGGCCATCGGGCCCACCGCTAACAGCTTGGCGCCGGTCGCCTTGGCCAACGCCTGAGCGGCTTCGGTGGCGGCGTGGGAGGCCAGCACGAAGCCGCCATAGATAATCACGGCGTTCTTGGCCCCCATAAGGCGCGTGGCCAGGGCGGTGAGGTCGGCAGTCTCCAGTCCGGTAACCGCCGCCTCGCCTCCTTCAGCGAGGGCGGTGAGCCCGCGCAACAGCGCGGCTTCCTGGCCGGCGGGGTAGACCAGGCGCTGACCGGCATGCTTCATCAGGTCCACCCGGTAGGGGGCGGCCACCGTCAGGATGCTGCGGCGGCGCGGCATCCGCTCCGTGAGGCGTAAGTCAGCGATCGGTACGCCGTGCGGCAGCAGCTCGGGCGGGGCTACCCCCTTTAGGGCCTCCTTGACGCGCAGGTCAAGGATCGGCGCCTCCTCGGTAATATCGCCGATAACGAGGATGGCGTCGGCGGTGGCGATGTCAGACAGAGTGGCTCTGACTCCGGTTGGTACCACCGAACCAGCCGGACGCGGGCTGTGGTCGAGCTGCCCGGTCTTGAGGTGCTCGGCTAGCGCCTTGGCCGCTATACCTTCTTCCAGCGTAGCGTCGGCGCGCAAGGCGATAGCTATCTCTTTTTCGCCTAGCCGCTTAAGCTCACGTGCAATATAGTTGGCGGCGTTCTGCCAGGTGGTAGGCACCAGCCGCCCGTGCTCGCGGATTAAGGGGGTGCGCAGGCGCTCTGGATGGTCGGCATACTCGTGCCCGAAGCGCCCACCGTCGCAGAGCCAAATATTGTTGACCTCGGGGTTGAGTGCCGCCTTGATCCGCTCGAGACGACCCGTGCGGCTGTCCACCACAGTGGCGCAGCCGACCGGGCAGTCGAGGCAGGTGGTGCGGGTATGGCGGTACTCCCAGTTGCGTCCCCGAAAGCGGCTGGTGGTGTCCAGCAGCGCCCCTACCGGACAGATATCGGCAATGTTGCCGCTAAAGTTGCTGGGCAGCCCCGCTTCCATGGTGCCGATGTAGGTGTGGCCGCCGCGCTCGATAAAGTCCAAGACCTCATCGCCGGGGATCTCCTCGAAGTAGCGCACACAGCGCTTGCAGTGGATGCAGCGCTCGCGATC
>JAGXSO010000039.1 GCA_018333775.1 Truepera sp. | reverse complement strand
CTGACCATGGACGAGGCCGTGCGCGACCTCTTGAACCGCGAGCGGTTAGCGATTGCCGACCTGCGCACCGTGCTCGGCAAGCTCGATGCAGCCAGCGGCGACCTCGCCGAGCTGAAAAGCGCCCTGCGCGACCTCGAAGGGCTCTTTATGCTGGTGGTCGTCGGCGAATACAACGCCGGCAAGTCTACTGTCCTCAACGCCCTGCTAGGCCAGGCGGTGATGCTTGAGGGCGTCACCCCTACTACCGACCGGATTACCATTCTCACCTACGGCGAGCAGGCCAAGGAGACCGACGAGGGCGGCTTCCTGTTGCGCCGCGAGGCCCCCTTGCCGCTGCTGCGCGAGGTGGCCTTCGTCGATACGCCAGGCACCAACGCGGTCATTAAGCGCCATCAGGAGCTGACCGAGCGCTTCGTGCCGCGGGCTGATCTGGTGCTCTTTGTAACCAACGCCGACCGCCCCTTTACCGAGTCGGAGCGGGCCTTTTTGGAACTGATCGCCTCATGGGGGAAAAAGATCGTCATCGTGGTTAACAAGCTCGACATCTTGGAGAGCGAGGCGGATAGGCGCCAGGTGTTGGAGTTTGTCACTGTGCACGCCCGGGAGGCGCTCGGCCTCACCCCGCAGGTGTTTGGAGTTAGCGCCAAGCAGGCTTTCCGGGCCAAGCAGGCAGGAGACGAGGCTGGGGTTGAGGCTTCCGGGCTGCGCGGGCTCGAGCGCTTTATCGCCGAGACGCTCCAGGGCGACGAGCGCCTTAAGCTCAAACTGCTTAACCCGCTCGGGGTAGCCCAGCACGTAGGCACTGTGTATGAGCAGGTAGTACGCGAGCGCCTGGCGCTGCTGGAAGGCGACCGCCGCACCCTTGAAGAGGTCGACCGCCAACTGGTGCAGTTCGGGCGCGACATGCGCCGCGAGTTCGAGAGCTATCTGGCCCGGGTCAAAACCGCGCTGCTGGAGGTTGAGCGCCGGGGCGAAGTGTTCTTTGACGACACCGTGCGCTTGCGCAAGCTGCTGGTGCTGCTTGACGGTCAACGGGTGCGCGAGGCGTTTACGGCGCAGGTGATCCGCGGGGCAGATCGCGACATCGACCGGGCCGTCACGGAGATGGTCGACTGGTTCGTTCAGCGCAACTTGCAGCTCTGGGAAGATGTTATGGCCTACCTGGCCGAGCGCCGCCAAGCCGCTGAGGAGCGCGTTATCGGCGAGGTGGGCGGGCGCTTCCAGTACGACCGGCAGGCGCTGCTAAGCGCCTTCAATCAGAGCGCTAAGGAGGTCATGGCCTCTTATAACGAGGAGCAAGAGGGGCGGCGCTTGGCCGACTCCTTGCAGGGCGCGGGGGTGCAGACCGGCTTGCTGCAAGCTGGCGGCTTAGGGTTGGGTGCAGCGGTGCTGGCCTTCTTGTCGGGCACTGCTTTCGATGTTACCGGCATCGCCGCCGGCCTGACCCTCGCCGGCTTGGGGCTACTGGTGCTGCCGCGCCGCCGCCGCCAGGCCAAGCTCGAGCTGCACCAGAAGATGCAGGCGCTGCGCGACGGTTTGGCTGAGAGTCTGAGCGGGCAGATCGACGCCGAACTGCGCCGCGCCTATGAGAAACTCACCGGGGCCATCCTGCCCTACACGCGCTTTGTGCGCAGCGAGCTAGGCCGCCTGGAGGCTGCTGAGGAGGAGTTGCTAGCTTGCCAAGCCGCGCTGCGCGATCTCAAGCGCGAAATCGAGGCGCTGGCCTAGCACCCCACCAGGACCTCGCAACGGTTGAGCGCGCGAGATTACCCTAGAAGTTGGATGAGCCATTGAGGTTGGTCCTTAAGCTACCCTGCAGCCTAGCGTCATGGACGAAGGATACGTCCGGCATCCAGGTGATGAACAAACGAAGTCATCCGACTTTTAAGGGTGTCTCAGTTTTTTCAGTTTTTTGGGGGGCTTGACAAGTCAAGCTGCTGCGGGATAGGGTGATGTTTGCTGCGCCGCGGGGTGGAGCAGTCTGGTAGCTCGTCGGGCTCATAACCCGAAGGTCGATGGTTCAAATCCATCCCCCGCAACCACAAAAGTAAGTGGCGGTGAGGATTATCTCACCGCCGTTTGCTTTTTAGCCCTCTACGAACTTCATCACCACTATAGCGCCTCTAGCGGTGCTCCGTCAGCACCCTGCGCAAAAGCAGGCCGTAGCCGACAATGCCGACCAGCGCGAAGGCGAAAAATTGCAGGGCGTAGCTCAGGTGCGGGCCAGTGCCGATCACGGGGGGTGGCGGCGGAACGGGCAGCGGACCTGGGGTGGCGGGCTGTTGCTCAATTAGCTCCAGGTAGAAGGGCTCGAGCCGGTACGGGAACTGCCGGGCGAGCCGCTCGGTATCGATCCAGAACACCTTCTGGAGCACCCCTTCAGGCGGATCGCGCACTGCCAGCCAGCCATCAGGAGGCCGCTGTGAAGGTTGCAACCGTCCCCACACCGTCACCTCGGCCTCGGGCGGGCGCACTGCGTCGAGCGGCAGAGTATCCATGGCAAAAGGCACCCACCCCCGGTTGACGAGGAGTGCGCGCTCTTCAGCCAAGAGCAGCGGGGTCAGCACGTGCCAGCCCGGTTGCCCCTGATGGCTACGGGAGCGGAGTAGCACCTCCCGCGAAGGGTCAAAGCGCCCGCTAATTACCGTTGGGCGGTAGCGCAAAGCTTCAGGGTCGAGAACCGCCTCGGTAAGCCGGGAATAGGCTTGTGGCTCATCATCGAGGCGCTCGGCTAGCAGCGCATTGGTGGCGGTGCGCTCTTCAAGCCGCCGAAGCTGCCACAGCCCCAAGTTGATAAGCGCCACCACCAGGCTGAGTGCTAGCAGGTGAGCCACGAGCCAGCGCGGGGTTAAAAGCACCTTGATCACCAAACTTACCGCCTTAGCACTCACCCGGCCCAACCGCTAGTGAATTAACCAGCGGTTTATATCCAGCACGACCTCGGGGCCTTGGTAGAAAATCGGCACCACGTACAGAAGCAGCAGCACAAACAGCCACACTACATCGACCAGGTGCCAGTAGACCACCGGCACCTCCAGGCCGTTGTGCAGCTTGGGTGTGAAGTGACCACGCCAACCGCGCACCAACGCCACCGCTAACATGACCAGCCCCACGATCACGTGCAGACCGTGCAGTCCGGTAATAGCAAAGAAGGCCGACAGATAGAGGTTTTGGGTCGGGTCGTATTTGCCTAGCAGCAACTGCCACTCGAACACCGTGACACCCAAAAAGATGGCGCCCAGCCCAATAGTAACTGCCAGCCAGGCCAAAAAGGTCTGGCGCTTATCCTTAAGTAAGCCGTGGTGCGCTACATGCACTGTCAGGGAGCTGGCGACCAAGAGCAACGTGTTGACCAGCGCCAA
>JAGXSO010000038.1 GCA_018333775.1 Truepera sp. | reverse complement strand
GGGACCGAGCCCCAAAAAGGGTTTGGCGAGCGGAGCGAGTAAGCTTCGATCCACAAGAACAACTAGAGCCATTTTTGAGATGAGTTCTAGTAATCGCCGCCACGACCGGTGAGGCTCGAGCCATGCTCAGCCAGCGACATCCGCCAGGGCAAGCATGAGCAGCTCGCACCCGGCCTCGATATCGGCACTGCTGACATTCAGGTGGGGGGCGATGCGGATAACGTTGCCGTAGAGCCCGCCCCTACCGATCAAGAGCCCGCGCCGGCGGGCCGCGGCCAAGAGCGCCATGGCGCGCGTTGCATCGGGCGTCTTGCCGCCCGGCACCACCAGCTCGAGCCCCTGCATTAAGCCCAGGCCGCGCACGTCGCCGATAAACTGATGGCTGGCCTGCATCGCTAACAGCCGCTCGCGCAGCCGGGCCCCTTGCACCTCGGCATTCTCCCACAGGCGGTGCTTCTCGATATAGCTGATAGTGGCGTAAGCGCTGGCCATGGCCACCGGGTTGCCGCCAAAGGTTGACAGCGTTAAGCCCTTGACCGCTTCGGCCACCTCCGGCGTCATCACCGTGCAGCCGACCGGCATGCCGTTGGCGATCCCTTTGGCGAAGGTGATGATATCGGGCTCGACCCCCCAGTGCTCGATGCCGCACCAGTACCGGCCGGTGCGCCCCCAGCCGGTCTGCACCTCGTCGATGATCAACAGTCCACCCGCTTGTTTCACGAGCGGCAGAATGCGTTTGAAGTAGTCCTGGGGCGCGACCACGAAGCCGCCTACCCCTTGGATCGGCTCGGCCATGAAGGCAGCGATCCGCCCGTTGGTGCAGGTGGCGATCAGCTCTTCAAGGTCGCGCACGCACAGTTCCAAAAAGTCCGCCTCACTCATAGCCACCGGAGCGCGGTAGTAATAAGGGCTGCGCACATGCTTAATAGCCCCGTCAAAGACGTTGCCGAGGCGCCAGGGGGCGTGTGCGGTCATGCTCATCATGCTCAGGCTGCGCCCGCTGTAGGCGTGCCGCAGCGCAATGATGTCGGTATTGCCGGTATACATGCGGGCGGCCAGCACCGCCAGCTCATCGGCCTCGGTGCCGGAGTTGGTAAAGAACGAGTACTGCAGGCGTCCTGGCGTGATCTCGGCAATCTTTTCGGCCACCTTGATGGTGATTTCGTTCAAGTAGAGAGCGCTGGTGTGGCCTACCGTCTGCAACTGCCTGATGGTAGCCTCGACCACCTCATCGTTGCAGTGGCCGATGCTGACAGTAAGGATGCCGCCGAAGAAGTCGAGGTAACGGTTCCCCTCAACATCCCACAGATACTGGTCTTTAGCTTTAGCTACGGCTAGCGGCTGGTCGCCGTAATAAAGCATCTTGTTTTGCGCAGGCAGTAAGACCTGCTGCTGGCGCTTCAGCAGCGCCGCGGTGTGGCTGGTCGTCTGAACCATCACTACCTCCCTAACTAGACGCCGGCTCGGGATAAGCCCCGAAGGTACGCGCCAAGAGTGGGCCTAGCTCCGGGTCGCGGCCCATAAACTCGCGGTAGAGCATCGCCGGATCGGCGCTATCACCCCGGGACAGAATGCTCGTCAGGTAAGCCTGGCCGGTCTGACGATTGAACAACCCCTCGCGCTCAAAGCGCGTAAAAGCGTCGGCATCGAGCACCTCCGACCATTTATAGCTGTAGTAGCTAGCCGCATAGCCCCCCGCAAAGACATGGGTAAAGGCCGTAAGGAAGTGGTTATGCGCGAACTCAGGGCGAACGTTGAAGGGCTCCATCACCCGCTGGGCATAGCTAACCACGTCGCCGTCCACTGCTGGATCGTAAAGGATATGCAACGCCAGATCGACCGTGCCGAAGCTGAGCTGGCGCATCTGCTGGTAGGCGCCGGCATAGCGGCGGGCCCGTTGCAGTTTACTAAACAGCGCCTCGGGGATCGGCTCGCCCGTCTGGTAGTGGCGGGCGAACAGGTCGAGCGCATCGCGCTCCCAGCACCAGTTCTCCATGATCTGACTGGGCAGCTCAACCCAGTCACGGGGCACGTTGGTCCCCGCGCGGCCCGGCACCTCAACACGTGACAGGCAGTGGTGCAACAGGTGGCCGAACTCGTGAAAGGTGGTCTCTACTTCGCGGTGGGTTAGCAGCGCCGGAATCTCACGGCCATCAGCCTCCCGCCGGGGCGGAGCGAAGTTGCCAACCATCAACCCCAGGTGCGGAGCAAAGCCTGCCGAACTCGGCCCGCCGGTAATGAGCGCATTCATCCAGGCTCCGGCCCGCTTGGACTCACGGGGGAACCAGTCGGCGTAGAACGAGCCTAAGTGGGCGCCGGCTTCGTCAACGATGTCGTAGAACTTAACCTCGGGGTGCCAGACCTGGGTAATGGGCCGCTCGGTGACCTTGACACCAAAAAGCCGCCGGGTGATCTCGAAAAGCCCTGCCAACACCTGCGGCAGCGGGAAGTAAGGGCGCAACTCCTCCTCGTCGAGGTCGTACTTGGCCTTGCGCAGCTTTTCGATGACGTAGAGCAGGTCCCAGGGCTCCATCGGCTTAAGCCCGAGGCTCTCGGCCAAAGCGGTAAGTTCGGCGATCTCCTGCCGAAAGTAAGGTACCGTGCGCTCGGTTAAGTCGCGCACGAAGGCCAAGGCGGCGCTGCCGCTCTGCACCATGCTCTCTTCCAGCGCGTAGTCGGCATAGTCCCGATAATCGAGCAGCGCTGCTAGCTCGCGGCGCAGGTCGAGGATCTCGGTTAAGAGTGGGCGGTTGTCGTACTCACCAGCGCTGGCCCGGTTGACGTAGGCGGTATAGAGCTGTCGGCGCAGCTCGCGCGCTTCGGCGTACTGCATAAACGGCATAAATGACGGCTGCTGCAAGGTAAAGCGCCAGCCCGAGAGCCCCTTCCCCTCAGCACTGGCTCGAGCCTGAGCCCGCACCGACTCAGGGAGGCCGGCCAGATCAGCCTCGTTAGTAATCAGCAACGCAAAAGCATTAGTAGCGTCTAACACATTCTCGCTAAACTTGGTTTGGAGTTTGGCCAAAGCTACGCGCAGCTCCTCGACCCGCGCCTTTTGCGCAGCGGGTAGGTCGGCCCCCGCCCGTCGGAATTCGCGCAGGGTCTTAGTCAGGTGCCGCCGGTGCACGCCGGTAAGCTGCTGGGCCTCAGCGGTAGCGGCATAGCGCTGGAGGGCTTGCCACAAGCCCGCGTTGAGCGGGAGTCTGGCAAAAAAGGCGGAAAACTCCGGCAGCACCGCGTTATAGGCGGCCCGCAGCTCGGGACTGCTGATTACCGCGGTGAGGTGGTGCGCAATTTTCACCACGCGGCTTAAGCGCTCGAGCAAGTCATCTAGCGCTCGCACCGTATTGGTGTAGCTGCGCTCGCTGGGCAGGTCGATCAGCGCTTGCAGCTCAGCTTCGGCGCTAGCCAGCGTGGCGCGGATAGCAGGCTCGACATGTTCGGGTCTGATCTGGTCGAAGGGGATTAGGAAGGCTCGTGACTGTAGCGGGTTCATCGTAATCCTTTCATCAGCCCAGTTTACCTGCCACAACTTTTCAGAGCGCGGGTTGCTCGAGCCGTCACAGGTCTTTTGCTCGGCAGCCTTAGGGCACAGCCGTTGCAACTTGGTGCATGAGGTTTCATCAACCACACAAGTTAATGGTCTATAATGAGTAAGGAATGGTTGGTGATCGGTATGACAGGGCCAAGCCAAGCGTTTCTCAGCACCGTCTACCAGCTCAGCCGCGCCGGACGCTGGCGCGGATTTAATGCCTTTGAGATCGGTCGTAATCTGGGCTTTTCCGACCACACCACGCGCACCGTTATACGCCAGCTAGCCCAGCAGGGGCTGCTGGAGGAGCTGTCGCCTGATCTGTTTTTCTCGATCTCTAACGAGGGTTTGCGCCAAGCTGAGCGGCTGCGCGCCTAGCTTTATCCAAACCGGGAGGCCGCTTTTGAAAGGCGCATATGATCATGAAGATGTGTGATATGTGCGCACTCCCTACACCGCCAAACGCTCGCGAATTCGCCGATCTAGCTCGCCCAATTGGTACTGCTCGAGGTAAGCCAGAAGGTCGCTGGGCAGCCGTAGGTTGACGTTGTGCGTTGCTTTCTGCATTGGGTTTAGCTAGGCGCCTGGTGTCCTTGACACCCGAATGTCGGCCGCTAAAGGCAGATCGAACAGCTCGTTCCGTAGCAACCGCGTGGAGAAGAAGAGCACTTCGAGATTCTCGACCTCGTCCGTGCTCGGATTGATCCGCGCGATAACTTCGTCTCCAAACTCCTCCGACTCTTGGGCGGCATAGGGTGGGCACTTGTCGATATGGAGAATGTCGGCCTCGCGGTCGTACCTAAACGTCAATCTCGTTGCCATTCGATCTCTCCTTCCGCAAGCCTTCGCGCCATGTACGCGGTGATGATCCAGTGGCGTTCTCTCGGACCCAACTCGCTCACCACCACGACGACCACGTGCTTGCCCCGGCGAACATCAGCATACCATCGGGAGAACAGCTTGGCACTGCCGAACCGCGCGCTACCTCGATCGCAACAATATCGATCTTCTTCATCTGCATGCCAACTATACTGCTCGATAGATCAAATATAGTGAACAGTTCCATCATCCCTCAGTTCCTTTTGCTCAGGATTCTCTATAGCCAACTTCACCTTACCCTCCCAACAGGGGCCGCTGATAGGGGGCGATCGGGTTCAAGATGTTGCGGCACTGTGGATTGGTGCAGCCGGGGCAGCGCAGGCTGTACTGTTTACTGCCGGCCTCGCCGGACTGCAGGTGCTCATAGACGATCTCGGCCAGAGCCTGCTGGAACAGCGGCTCACCGTTAAACGCCGGGGCGCGCTTGAAGCTGGTAATACCGACCTGGTGCGCCAGTTCGCCGTACTCCCGGTCGATCTCCGACAGCGTCTCGATATGGTCGCTGGTAAAGGCGATGCCGACTACCAGCACATTCTTGCGCCCCTTTTTGCCCAGCTCCCTGATTACCGCTTCGGTCGAGGGGCCTTGCCACGGCACCGGACCGACTTCGGACTGGTAGCTAAGGAGGTACTGGTGTGAGAACTTGAGGCGCTTCATCACCTCATGCACCGACGCGCTGATCTCCTGAGGGTAGGCGTCGCCGCGGTTAATGACCGAAGTGGGCAGCGAGTGAGCGCTAAACAGCAGCAGCACGTCGTCACGGTCGCGGGCATCGAACAGCGCCAGGCCATCGAAAACCGTCTTGGTCATGGCTTCGATGAAGCGCGGATGCACGGGCCAGCGGTCGATCACGCTCCAGCGGAAAGCGGTAGCTAAGCCGAGCCTGCCGGCCGCCCGCCACAGCTCGTTTAACGACGAGCCGGTAGTGGCGCAGGAGAACTGCGGGTACTGGGTAAAGGCGATGGCGCGCTTAACCCCATCGGCCTGCATCTGCTTGAGGGCGTCTTCACTGGCCGGTTCGATATAGCGAAAAGCCACATAGAATTTGTGCGGCGCGGTCTGTGGCGACATCGTATCAAGCTGCGCACACATCCCCCTCCCCTGCTCCTCGGTCCAGTGGAGAATGGGCGAGCCGCCGCCGATCTGTTCATAGAGCTGGCGCACTTTGGACGTGCGGCGCTTGGCGATAAACGGTCCCAGCCAGGACTGCCAGGGAAGCGGGATAATCTCGCGATCCGCGAAGAGCTTGAGCAAAAACGGGCCGACGTCAGCTAAGGTCTTGGGGCCGCCCAAGTTCATCATCACGATGCCGGTAGGGCCTTGCATAAGGACACCTTACCGAGCGGCTCGAGCCAAAAGTGTCACGAGACTGTCAATCCAGGGCAAGCGCAAGGGTGCGGCTAGCTAGGGGGGGTGGCGAGGCCAGCCCTGGCCGCTGGCGCCAAAGCGGTGGGCGCTGCCGGCGCGGGTGGTTGCCGCGCATGTCGTAGCGCCGGAACTGTGGGCTGCTGATGGCAGGCAGCGAGCTAACGGCGTCTGGCTAGATGTGGCCTGTCAGGCCGTGGGGCTGGACATTAACATGTTGCCGGAGGCCGAAGGTAAAAGGTAAAGAGTCGCCGGAAGCTGCTCCCTTCGCCCTTGCCGCGCTTAGTCATTGGTGCTATACTCCAAATCATGGCGATGCTGACGCCCAACACCCCGAAACCCATTGATCCGGTTGTCAAGAAGTGGCTTGACAAGAACGTTGGCAGGTGGACCCTTGAACAGGCACAGGACGCGCTTGAGATCGCCTCTGCGCTTAGGGGTCGCCGCATTGTAGTACCGGGTGTGCCGGCCCGTAAGAAGAAGCGCATTCCCCACGTCAGCGGGGATGAACCGCAGGTTTGATGCCTAAGCGTTACTTGCTTGACACCGACTTGCTTATTGCCGCCTTCCGAGTTAACCGGAAGGCGGTTAGCTTTATGGCCGGCCTTACCGGAGATCAGCTGGTTTGCAGCACTGTGACCTATATTGAGGTAGCTGCTGGCGAGTTCAGGCGCGACCCTCGGCGTGATCAGACGCTTAGAGATATGTTCCAGGGCTTTACCCTGGTCCCGCTCAGCGAGGAGATAGCGAAGCGCGCTGGCCGGGAAGTGGTGAGGATCGGATCGGCGGTAGCAAAGCTCCGCTCCGGCGATCTTGCGATTGGAGCTACCGCGCTGGTTGAGCGGCGCACTCTTGTGACTCGTAATGTCAAGCACTTCGCACTTATCCCAGGGCTGAAGATTGAAGACTGGTCGGAGTGAGCAACCTACCCCGCTCTACCCAATCATGATCATGAGCGGGCGTTCCCGATACCCCACACAATAGAGAAGGTCAGCGTGCCGCTCGCTAAGCTCACCCCGCTGCAGGTACAGCGCCCGTATCGGGACAAAGGGACAGCCGAACTGAAAGCTGATTGTCGTCAAGATGGTCGTAAATCGGCCTAACACGACGCAACGCACGGCTGCTAAACCGTGCGTTTTTGCGTCCCTGACTTGGTGCGCCCGGCGTGACTCGAACACGCGACCTTGGGCTTAGGAGTCCCCTGCTCTATCCACCTGAGCTACGGGCGCAGCGCCTTCATTCTAGCTAAGTCCGGGGTCTTTGGCAATCTTTAAGCCGCTAGCGCCGCTGTGGGCAACGCCTGGTCAAACACCACCGGCAGCCGCGGCTCACCCAGGATCTCAGCGAGAGCTACCAGCAACGCCCGGTAGTGCTCCGGCCTGGCGGTCTCACCCATCAGTCCTAGCCGCCAGATCTTCCCCGCTGTCTCGCCCAGGCCGCCGGTAATGCTGATGAAGTGGTCGTGGCGGAGCCGGTGGCGCACATGCGCGTCATCGAGTCCCGGCGGTAGGCGCACCGCCAGCACGGTCGGCAGGCGGATGGCTTCGGAGACAAACGGTTCAAAGCCGACCGTGCGCATAGCTGCCAAGGCCGCCGCCGCCACCGTCCGCACGCGCTCGCTGCGGGCTGGAATCCCCTCCTCCAGCGCGGCCCGGATCGCCTCGCCGGTAGCCCAGTGGAGCTGAACCGGCACGGTGTGGTGGTATTTCCGGCCCTGCTGGCCAGGCTCCCAGTAGCCGAGCATCCCCAGGGCATCGCTGTACCAGGTAACCACCGGGGTCTTGCGGGTACTGATAGCTGCCAGCGCCCGTGCGCTGTAGGCCACCGGCGCCAGGCCGGGCGGTGCCGAGAGGCACTTCTGCGAGCCGGTATAGGCGTAGTCGATCCCCCAGGCCTGCATCTTGAACTCCAGCATCCCCACCGTGGTCACAGCATCGACCGAGTAGAGCGCCCCCACCTCGCGGGCGATCTCACCGATCTCCGGGATCGGGTTAAGGACGCCGGTGCTGGTCTCGCCGTGGACTGCGGCGATCAGTTTGGGCCGGACGCGCTCTGCCGCCGAGCTCACCTCGGCGAGATCTATCCCAAGGCCGAACGGGGCACGCACCACGCTCACTCGAGCCCCTAAGCGCTGGGCCATCTCAGCCATCCGCTCGCCGAACACCCCGTTACTGATAATGAGCACCGAGTCGCTGGGCTCGAGCAGGTTGGCTAGCCCCGCCTCCATCCCCAGCGAGCCGGTCCCCGACAGCAAGCAGGTCAGGCCCTCGCCGCCGGTCTGATAAAGCGTGTGCAGATCGGCCACGATCCGGTCGTTATAGGCAAACACTTCGGGGTCCATGTGGCCGCGCATCGGCCATTGCAAGGCGGCTACCGCACGCGGGTGGAGCGGCGTGGGGCCGGGGGTGAGGAGCAGCACCTGTTCCATAGCACATCCTTTATCGCGTCATCAGCGTAGCGTCAGCCCGAACGAAGTGTGGCGAAGTCATAAGGCCAAACAAAAACGACCGCGCCGGGGGCGGGTCATTGGCCGTGCGATACACCCTGGGTGTATCGCGGTTAGCTAGCTCGGAGGGACGCGATGGCTTTCACTAGCCGTAGTCTAATTGAGCCGGGGTTGGCTTGTAAAGCCCTTCCGTGCGGTGGGGATATTTGCTATTATGGCCTCTTGCCGCGCACGACCGCGCCCGCGAGAGATTCGCTGCGCTCGGGTGCGCACGTTAGGAGAAGTCATGAAAGTCGGCATTCACCCCAACGCCGTCGCTGCTAAGATTCTGTGCGGTTGCGGCAATGTGATTAACACCCTAAGCACCAAAGCCGAGGTCCGCGTCGATGTCTGCTCGGCTTGCCATCCCTTTTTTACCGGTCAACAGCGCTTCATCGACACCGAAGGGCGGGTCGAGAAGTTCCAGAAGCGCTTCAGCCGCAGCTCGTACCGGCGCTAATGGTGGTTATTAGTGGTTAGTTTTTAGTTCTTGGTAAGTGGTCAGACTGTATCGGCCAATTAACTATACCGACAACCAATCACTAATAACCGATTAACCGCTTGCCAATGTTAGCCCTTTAAATAGCGCAGCGCAATGGCATAAGCGGCGTAGTCGTCAAGCGGGCGGGGCGGCCACCACAGCCCCTGGGGGATGAGTCGCTTAAGCCCCCTGGGGGGGTAGTCACGAAAGTAGAGAGTTCTAGCTTCGAGGCTGGTGCCGTGCTCATCGAGCACAACAAAGGCCAGGCGGCGGTGGCGCAGCGCCGCCTGCACCGGCTCACTGCCGGTGCCGCCGCCGACCACCAGGGTAGCACCAAGCGGGATGCTTAGCGTTGTCAGCTGGTCTAAGGTGATAATCAGGGCCCGCTCGAGCCTGCCGTCTTGTTGCACAAAGGCCACGCCGACGTTGCGACCGGGGTCGATCCCTACTACCACAAGTTTAGCCTAGCAGCCAAAAGGGAGGTGGGGTGTGGGTTGTAGGTTGTGGGGTGTTTCCCACTTCCCATAACCCACTTACCACTTAGGCCTCTGGGCACTTCTACGGCTTCGCCTCGGCGCTGCGCTGATCCCCACTAGCCAAGCGGGACACCACAGCCACTTCTCGAGCCGGGACAGCTTTGCGCGCTAGCATCCGCTCGTCGGCTACCCGGGTGTCCCTAATATTGTCTAGCCCGGTGCCGGCTGGGATCAGGCGGCCCAGAATTACATTCTCCTTAAGGCCCACTAGCTCGTCAGCCTTGCCCGATATCGCCGCCTCAGTAAGCACATGGGTGGTGTGCTGGAAGCTAGCCGCCGAGAGCCACGACTTGGTGCTCAGGCTGGCTTTGGTAATACCGAGCAGGATCGGCTTCCAGGAGGCAGGCGTCTTGCCCTCATCGCGGAGCCGATTGTTGACCTCTGCGACATCGAACTTTTCGATAACCTGACCTTCCAAGAAAGTCGAGCTGCCGGACTCAATGATCTCCACGTACTTCAGCATCTGTCGCACAATAAGCTCAATATGCTTGTCGTGGACGCTTACCCCCTGCCCGCGATAGACGCGCTGAATCTCATCGACTAGGTACCGCTGCACGTCAGCCGGCCCCTTGGACTCGAGCAGGTCGTGCGGGTTAATAGCACCCCGGGTAAGCTGATCACCAGCCTCCACCCGGTCGCCCTCGCGCACCAGCAGGCGCACGGTCTTATCGATCCGGTAGGCCTTGCTGAACTCTCCTCCATCGCTAGTGACGCTCAGGCGGTAGCGCTCCTCATCCTCTTCGATGGTCACAACACCGTCCAGTTCGGCGATTAGCGCCTTGATCTTGGGCTTGCGCGCCTCGACCAGTTCAATTACCCGGGGCAGACCCTGAGTGATGTCGCTGCCGCCGGCTACCCCTCCGGTGTGGAAGGTGCGCATGGTGAGCTGAGTGCCTGGCTCGCCGATCGATTCGGCAGCGATCACACCGACTGCTTCGCCCAGCGAGACCGGGCGCATCAGCGACAGGTCGAGGCCGTAACACCGCTGGCAGACACCGCTCCGGGTTTGACAACTGACTGGGCTGCGCACCGCGATGCGCTTAACCTCGGGGTGATCCCTAAGGCGACTATGGATCTCAGCGATATGCTCGGGTAGTAAGATCCTACCGGCCTCCAGGGTGTAGTCGCCAATAACAAAGTCGCTGGCCAGGTAACGCCCATAGAGGCTCATGTCGATAGCCGAGCGGGGGCGCAGGCGGCCATCTTGTTCGGCGAAGGGGACTTCAAAGAAATCCGCCGTACCGCAGTCATCCTCGCGGACCACAATCTCGTGGGCCACATCGACCAGTTTGCGGGTCAGATAGCCCGAGTCGGCGGTGCGGAGCGCGGTATCGGCGCCGCCCTTGCGGGCGCCGTGGGTAGAGATGAAGTACTCCAGTACATCAAGCCCTTCGCGGAAGTTAGCGCGAATCGGCAGCTCGATGGTCTCACCCGAGGGCTTGGCCATCAGCCCGCGCATCCCAGCTAGCTGACGGATCTGCTGCGGATTGCCCCGCGCCCCCGACTGAGCCATGATGTAGAGCGGGTTAAAGGGCATGTTCTCTTTAAAGTTTTCGAACACCGCCTGCTTGACCTGCTCGGTGGTGTCGTTCCACAGCCGCACCACCTGCTGGAAGCGCTCGTTATCGGTGACGAAGCCCCGCTCGAAGGCCGCCGTAATTTTGCCGAGCTTCTCTTCTGCCTCTTTGATCAGCTCCTGCTTCCTGGGCGGTATGGCGACATCGTCGATACCGATGGTGATACCGCTGGTGGTCGAGAGCTGGAAGCCGTAATCCTTAAGCGCATCGAGTAGTTTGGCGGTCCGCTCCACACCGAGCATCTTGAAAGCATCCAGGACCAGGTCGCGCAGAGCGTTTTTCTCATACGCGGTGTCATAGCGGATCATCGCCGGAGGTATCTCGCCACCATCTTCAGCCAGCGTCTCCTTGACAAAGCGAGCAAAGAACATCCGGCCCGGGCTGGTCTCGATGAGCTGCCCATCGATCTTGACCGTTACCACGTCCTGCATGTCGATATCGCCCTGTTCCACCGCCAACAGCGCCTCGTCAATGTTAGCAAAGCGGTACTTCAAGCGGCCGATGCTGGTCTCCCGGTCGGCCACGGTAATCAGGGAGTTAAGCTCCAGCTCGCCCCGCGCATAGGCCGCTAGGGCCGCCTCGCGGCTATCGTAGCGGTTGCCCGCGCCCTGGCGCCCGGTGTAGACCTGGGTCAGCACAAACAGCCCCAGGATAATGTCGCGGCTGGCCTGCACATTGGGGCTGCCGTGCGCCGGGCTGAGCAGGTTGTGAGACGAGAGCATCTGTATCCGCGCTTCGCTCTGAGCATAGACCGACAGCGGCACGTGAATGGCCATCTGGTCGCCGTCGAAGTCGGCGTTGAACGCCTCGCAGACTAGCGGGTGGAGCTGAATGGCCTGACCCTCGACCAGTACCGGCTCAAAGGCTTGAATGCCTAAGCGGTGCAGGGTGGGGGCGCGGTTGAGCAGCACCACGCGGTCCTGAATCACCTCTTCCAGCGCGTCCCAGATCTCGTCACGGGTGTCGCGGTAGCGCTCGAGCAGCTTGCGCGCGCTCTTGATATTGCTGACGATGCCGCGCTCCTCTAAGACCTTGAACAAAAAGGGCTTGAACAGCTCTAACGCCATGCGCTTAGGCACACCGCACTGATGCAGCTTAAGCTGCGGGCCGACCACGATCACGCTGCGGCCTGAGTAGTCGACACGCTTACCCAACAGGTTCTGTCTAAATCTCCCCTGCTTGCCGCCCAACAGGTCGGTGAGCGAACGGAGCGGGCGATCCGAGCCCGGATGCACCACCGCGGCCCCGCGGCGGCCATTGTCGATCAGCGCATCGACCGCTTCTTGCAGCATCCGCTTCTCGTTGCGCACGATCATCTCGGGCGCACCCTGGGCGATTAGTTTCTTGAGGCGGTTGTTGCGGTTAATCAGGCGCCGGTAGAGATCGTTTAAATCCGAGGTGGCAAAGCGACCACCCTCGACCTGCACCATCGGCCGCAGCGCCGGGGGCATCACCGGCACCGCATCGAGCACCATCCAGGCAGGGTTATTGCCCGACTGGAGGAAGTTGCGGACCACCTCCAGGCGCTTGCGGGCCTTGGCGCGCTTGTGACGGCTAGGTGAGTTCATCTCCTCAACCAGTTCGGCTTCGAGTCGCTTTAAGTCGATACCGGCCAGTAGCTCACGCACCGCCTGGGCGCCCATCTTGGCTTCGAAGTCGTAGGCCTCGATGACGCGCACCTGGCGCCGTACCAGGTCGATCTCCACCCGCCCGTGGATATCGGCCTTGACCCGGCCCCCATCGGCCAACTCATCACCGGGGACCACCCGGTCACCGTTGACCACAATCGGCTCATCAAGGTAGGGGTAGATCTTGGCGCGCGACACGATGATGCTGGCGGGTTCGGCCAGGTGCACCGTGCCGTCGGCTTCGGCAAATAGCTCCTGGGCTGCGTCGATGGCCCCGACCACCTTGTCACCCTCGGCCACCCGGGCGCCGTCGCCTACCAGCACGTGCATGGTGGGGTTGATGCTGTACTCGGTCCGGCGCGCCCAGCTCACCTGTAAGCTCAGCTCGGTCTCCGGCCCGCGCTTGCGGCCTTTTAGGTGCCTAGCCGTCGCCTGGCGCGGCAGCATGAGCGTAGTCCCTTGGTCGGCCCGGGCCAGTTCGGCGTCAAGCTCCACCAACTCGCCGTCGCCTACCAGCATGGTCATCCCGGCCGGGATTAAGAGGCTGGCCAGCACGGTGTCGTCATCAGCGTCGCGCAGGTTAACCAGCGCTCCGTCGTCGCCGATCGGCAGCAGTTCGACGATACCACCAGCACCAGCGCGAATGGAGTGCGAGTCGCCCAGTGAAGCCAGCGGCTGACCGCCCTGATAGCTCTCTTCCTCGATCCAGGCCTTGGTCGGAACGGTCAGGGTCGCTTCACGCGACTCTTGGTAGTCAAAAACGATCTTGCGCGGGAAGCGGTACTGCGCCAGACCGGACAGGCGCGACTTGACGCCCCGCGCCAGCGGCTGGCCCACCTCCACGTACTCGCCGTCGGCTACCACAGCCTCCTCGCCCAGCGGCACGGTGTAGGTCTCCTGGTGACCGTATCTGAGCTGGCGGTACTCGTCGTCAGATAAGAGGTCAGCGCGGCGCAGCGGGCGCCCGTCGCGCAGCGCCCCTAGCGGATCGGTCACGATGTACTTGGCGAAGTACAAGACCTGCTCGAGCTGGCTGGTGGAGAGGTTCAGTAGCGCCCCGACCTTGCCGGGGATATCTTTAACGTACCAGATGTGAGTGCAGGGGGTAGCTAGCTCAATATGACCCATGCGGTAGCGGCGTACTGTGGCCTTGGTAACCTCAACCCCGCAGCGTTCACAGGTCTTCCCCTCGAAGCGCTGCCGCTTGTATTTGCCGCAGGCGCATTCAAAATCCCTCTCGGGGCCGAAGATGCGCTCATCAAACAGCCCGTCACGCTCGGGTTTGAGCGTGCGGTAGTTGATGGTCTCGGGCTTGGTAACCTCACCGTAGCTCCAGCTGCGAATCTGCTCGGGGCCGGCGATCTTGATCTGAACTTTGTCAAACTCTCTCATGCAGAGGTCCCCTTTAGCGACCGCGACCGGTCTCATCAAAGATCATCACCGGCTTGTCGTTCTTATCGAGTAGCTGCACATCCAAGCAGAGCGAGTGCAGCTCCTTAACCAGCACTTTGAACGACTCTGGGATGGT
>JAGXSO010000037.1 GCA_018333775.1 Truepera sp. | reverse complement strand
GTCGATCAGATGTTTGCGGCCAGTTAAGAGCTTGTGCGCATAGGCCTGATGGCCGACATCCCACACCAGGCGGTCTTTGGCCGAGTCGTACAGGTAGTGCAGCGCTACGACCAGCTCGACCGCCCCTAGGCTCGAGGCGAGGTGCCCGCCTCCTAGGGAGCAGACCCGGACGATCTCGCTGCGCAGCTCCTCAGCTAACTGCTTAAGCTCCTCGTGGGAGAGCCGTTTGAGATCTTGCGGCCAGTTGACTTTGGCCAGAACGGTGGAGGTGTCATCAGGTAGCTGACCAGAGCTTGACATAACGCCAGTTTAACAAAGCCGCGGCGCAGCACTTTGTGAGTCACGATAAGATGTCGCTGTGCCGGGTAATGAGGGATGGGTGATGGGTAAGACGTGAGGCGTATAAGTGGGCCCGCGCCGCTAGTTATCCCGGGCCAAGAAGTTGGCATCGACCAAAAAGAAGTCGAGTTCATGGCGCACCTTGCCGACATGGGGGGAGAACCATATTGTCTGCCGGAGCGTATCGGTCACGATCCCTTGGGCATCGAGGCTATTGCTCTCAAAGTTGATCACGAACACCTCGAACTCACCGGCTACCACGCGCACCGTGCGCCTATCGACCACGGTAAAGCGATAGCTGCTAGTCCCACTTAGGCGCTGGTTTTCCGGGCGAGCGTTGGGGTAGAAAGCGGTGACAGTAGTGGTGCCGCCCCAACTGGCGCCTACCCGCAGAGCGGACTCCGCCGGCAGCTCCTGCAGCGGAGGGTCGAAGTTGACCTGGAGGCCCGGCAACTTACGCTGCACCAGAAAGACGCCGTCGCTGCGATGCTCCCTAAAGTCGAGCTGCTCGATACCGCGCCCGACTAGCCGCGTGGCGATCAGTACCTGTCCTTGTAGTACGGTCGGGCCTTCGATCCGCTTCTCCACCGGCATAGCGTCCAACCGCTCGCCGTCGGGCAGGTACTGCCAGATCACACCGGTCTCTTGGGGGTAAAAGCTCAGGTTCTCGAAGAGCTGAACGACCTGCACACGGCCGGGGTCGGCCTCGGTAGGCACGCAGGCCGCCACCCCCAACAGCAATAGCAACCAGAAGTGCCGCATCATGGCCGCAATTCTATCGCAATTCTACTCGGGTTTACAGGACCGAAGTGATCCACCACTGCGCAGCGCCGTCAGAGCACCAGGATATCGGCTCGAGCCCGCCCCGCTACGGTTACCGTCGGCCAGCGGGGGTCTAGGGTGAGGTTCTCTAACCCCCCGTCGCGGCACAAGAAGGTGTCCTCGGCCTTGGCGTGCGGCAGCGACGGGTTCCAGGCAAAGGCCACGTTGGCTAGCACCGGACGCCGCTCACCGGGAGTGGCCAAGAAGTCGCGGGTCAGGTAGCCGGTCGGCCCGCCCTGATGGTGCTCTTGCCAGGCGTTGGGGAAGCCCACCGCGGCATAAGCTCGCTGCGCCGCCGCCAACACCTCGCCGATGGGCACCCCAGGCCGGGTAGCGTCGAGGATGGCCGCCTCGACCTGCCAGACCTTCTCAAGTCGCTCGCGGTTAATCTGGGGCACCGCCCCGAAGGCCACCATCCGCGACAGCGACACGATCAGGCCGCGCCGCTGGGCACAGATTACCAGCAGCCCGGCGCGTCCGAAGGGAACCTCTTGGGGCAATGGATGGCGGTGCTTACCGAAGCGCTCTTCCCCGGCAATAAGCACCACTGGCAGGTTCATGCCGCGGTCGCGCAGGGTGAAGTGGAGCTGTGCCGCTACCTGTTGCTCGGTCAGTTCGGGCGAGATGTCCATGGCGGCATCGGTGAGAGCAGCCGAGGCCAGTCGGCCCAACTCGCGGCAGCGCTCGAGCTCAACCTCCAGCAGCGGGCTGCGCACCAGGGTGAGGTCAAGTTCGCGATCCGAGAGCACGTTAAGGCCTTCGGTCAAGGCTCTCAGGCGCTCGGCCTTGCTGGCCGGGTTGAACCAGTCGAAGACCACCACCGGTATCCCCTCGGGCAGCTCCTCTTGGCGCAGGCGCTCGGCCTCGATCTGGTTAGTCAGCAGCCACACCCCCCGGCGGGTCACCACCATCTCGGCGATCGGGCTCCCCTCGCGGTTGATCAAGAAGTCGCCACCGCCGCTGAGCCAGGCCAGGTTCTCGGCGCGGGTCAGCTGCAACGCGCCCGCCTCGCGTTCGTCAAGGAGCGCGTGCAGGCGGGCTAGTTTGGTGGTTAGTTCGGTCGTTGCTGGCATTATTTTCCACCTTTCTTTGCTCTTCTCTCTTTCATCGACTCGCCCAGCACCCTAGCAGTAACCCCCCCTGTCCCCCCTCGGCCCCCCCAAGGTTAGTGGGAGTGAGGGGGTAACTCTTAGGGCTAACGGATAGGTCTGATGTCGATGCCAAGGGTCAAGCGGCTCCATTCACGATCAGCGGTATAGACGCGCCAGCCTTTCTCGAGGCCGAGCGCCAAGCAAGCCCGGTCGCCTAGCGACAGGCCGAGTTGCCTGGTCTCGAAGTAGAGGCGGGCGGCGAGCTCCGCAGTGCTGGGTGCAAACGGCTCAACGGTCATGCCAAGCTGCGCGAACAGTCCGCGCAGCGGTCCGGCGTCACGGCCCCTCCCCTGCACCTTCTGGACGACTTCCAGCCAGTTGACGCTCGAGATGAGGCTGCCGCGCAAGGCAGCGCGCACCACTGCCCCGCCGGGCTCATTAAAGGCCAAGGCGAGCAGGCTAGAGGCGTCGTGGACAACACTCACGCAGCAGAACCCTTAGCAGCAGGTAGCATCTGGTTGGCAGCAGGTAGCATCTGGTTGGCAGCAGGTAGCATCTGGTCACAACCGCGCGTCGCTAATGGCATGACCTAAGGGTTCCTGGCCATCTCGCGCGCTTCTCGCTGCGCCTCTTCCCGGCGCTCGAGCAGCAGCTCTTCGCTCACGAGCACACCCCCCTCGGTTGTGCCGATAAGCTCATGCAGCCGCGCGATGACCGCCTCCTCGGTCTGAAGGACCAAGCGACTGTGCTGAGGCTCGACGGTAAGCAGCAGGGTATCGCCCTCTTTCAGGTGCAGGGCTTCACGCACGGGGGCGGGGATGACGATCCGGCCATGCTGCCCTAAGCGAATGCTGGCGGCCTGCCTCATAGGTCTAACTTTACCATAAACTCGGCATCTGGCAAAGCTACCCTTTGTACCACCCAAGCCTTTTGTGTCAAGTGCTCAGCTGTTTGGTGCAGGACAAGAGCGCCTCCAGGTGGTAACTAGAGCTGACCTCAGCGCAGTCCGCCTCCCCAGAGAACGGCTCGAGCCGGTGGCCGTTACGCCGCGTCGTTATGCTGGGTGCGGC
>JAGXSO010000036.1 GCA_018333775.1 Truepera sp. | reverse complement strand
TCGAGATCGGGTTAAGACTTCAAATACTTGCTCAGCCGCGCCTCGTAGCTGCTCTTGGGCATAGCGCCGACCATAGTCTCGACCGGCCGACCATCTTTAAACAGCACCACCGTAGGGATGCTCATCACCCGGAAGGCAACGGCGGTCTGCTGGTTATCGTCCACATTTAACTTGCCGACCTTGACCTGACCGGCGTACTCTTGCGCCAACTGCTCGATGACCGGCCCAACCATCCGGCAGGGGCCGCACCAGGGCGCCCAGAAATCGACCAGCACCAGGCCCGCTTGGGTCTCTGACTTGAAGTTATTGTCGGTAAACTCAACCATGTTTCCTCCTTAGGGCAATCTAAGGCAGCGTTGCACTTAGCGATGTCTACTAGCCTACCCGCGCCAGAAATAGAGGCCTGAGGCGCTATCGCCACGGCCGAAGCGGGGCGGGGGCAGCCCCAGCGCGCGGTAGCCCCCCTTGACTGCCGCGCGCACCAGCGCCAGCGGGCTGGCCTTGCTGCCGTGCAGCGCGGCGGCGGCGCTAAGCTCGGCCTCGAGCGAGAGATCCGGCGCCGAGCCCAAGGAATCGGTGCCCAGGGCCACATCGACGCCGTGCTTGGCATATTGCTCCCAGGGGAAGCGGCCACACTCCAAGGCCTCGTTCGAGCGGGGGCAATGGATTACCGCGCAGCCTGCCCGCTGCACCGCCCGCACATCCTCGTCGTCAACATGAACCATATGTACCAGAGTCGGGCGGGCCTCAAGGACCCCCAGGCTGGCCAGATAGCCGACCGGCGATAAGCCTGACGGCTGCCACGACGCCCCAAACGCGCGCATGAACTCGGCCAGCGGCCCCGTCCCGGTTCGGTGCAAGGCCGCTTCAAAGGGCGTCTCGGCGACGTGGATCTGCATGGGCAGCCCATCCGTGCGGGCGAACTGGGCCAGTCTTTGCAGCAGCGGCGCGCTGACGGTATGCGGAGTGTGGGGCGAGAGGCCCACCCGTACCCCGCCGGGGCGCTCTAGTCTTCGGAACGCCCGCACCTTGGCGACCGTTTCGTTGAAGATACGCTCGGTCTCAGCGGAGTCGGGGCCGATCACCTCCCAGTAGGCTACCCCGGACAGATCAGACTCGCTTAACAGTAAGGTCATCACCTCTTCGCGGGCCACGATGTCACCCACCACCCGCACCCCGTGCCGGCGTAGCTCGGCCAAACCGTCACGTGCCGCCTCAAGACCGCGCTGCCGATTGCCCGCGATGACATGGCGAATGAAGCTGACATAGTCGCCGCGAAAGTAGGGCAGCCGCGATAGGTCAAGATGGGTATGGGCGTTGACCGGCGGCGGCGAGATGGCGAAGCCCACCCGCGTCACCGGCGCCTCGGGGAAGCGCTGTTTGATCCGCTCCAGGCTGTCCACGGCGATAATCTGCGCGTCCTTCCCCTCGCCCTGGACCACCACCGCGCCGTCGGCTCGAGCCGTCCCTAGGCCGTTGTAGACAACTTCTGCCGCGAGGATGCGCCGGGCCAACATGCCGTAGCTTACCTGGCTCAGCGCTATGGCTGGTAGTATGGGGGCCTGAAAGCTGACACTATCATGAGCAGGAGTCTGGTAGCATCGGGCGTGATGCGTACCCTACTGACCGTGATCCTTCTGGCTGCCGGCCTAAGCCTGGCCTCTCCTTCGGTCTTCCCTGAAAACGCCGGCTTCGCCAACCTGGGCTTTGGGCGCGGCCTGGTTGCTCTGGCCGGCGCGGAGTTCGTTCTGCCGGTAGAGATCTTTGACGCCTCAGCCGGCCTGACGGTCCACAGCAACTTCACCGACGACCTCGGCCTGCGCCTGTCAGGCAGCGCGCTGCTCTTCCCGGCGGTAGGCACCACGCCGCCGCTGGCGCTAGGGCTCGGGGCGGATCTCGGCTACAGCAGCCAGCGGGGTTTTAACTTTCATCTGGGACCGCTAGTTGGCACCGACCTGCTGTTTAGCCTGGATCTGCCCATGACGGTGTCGGCCTATCTGGGCCTGGGGTATGCCGCCAATACCGGCCTGTCGCTGGCCTGGGCCGCTCAGCTCCGCTACTACTTTGAGCTTGAAGGAGAAGATGTCGCCATTGAACTGTCCAGCAGCGACCTGGCTCTGCTTAGCCTGGGTGTGCGCGTCTTCTTTTAAGCTCCCATGAGGTTGCCACGCGCCTGGTGGCAGGCCGCTCCGGCGCTGCTCATCCTGTTGCTGTTTAGCCTGCTGCCGCTCTTGGCGGTAGTGCGCTATGCCACCTGGGACTGGTCGGGGCTGTCGCCGCCGACTCCGGTGGGGCTGGCTAACTTCCGGCGGCTACTGGCTGATGCCGAGTTCTGGCAAGCCCTCTTAACCACGCTCTACTTTGCGCTGCTGACGCTACCCGCCTTCTTGTGGCTGTCGCGCGCTATTGCGATAGCTATTGCCGGGCTCAGGCTCGAGCGTTTCGTCAAGGCGCTGCTCTTTTTGCCGGGGCTGATCACGGTGGGCGGCTCGGCCATAGCCTGGTTTTTGCTCTACAACCCCGACTACGGGCTCATTACGGAGCTGACCGGCCTGGCCCTGCCCTGGAACACGCAGCCCTGGGCGGGCCTCGTCTACGTGGCCCTCTTTACCCTCTGGCAGAGTACCGGTTACGGCGTGCTGGTGGTCTCGGCGGCGCTCAAGGGGATCCCTGAGGAGGTCAAGGAGGCGGCGCGCGTCGATGGCGCCAACGAGGCCCAGGTGCGGCGCTACATCGTCAGCCCGCTCTTGCGCCCCACCATGCTGTTCTTGGTGGTGCTCGGCACGGTCTTTGCGATTCAGTCCTACACGGCGGTCTTTTTGCTGACGCGGGGTGCGCCGTTCGGCACCACGCGGGTAGTGGGTTACTACCTCTATGAGGTCGCCTTCGAGCGCTTTCAGCTCGGCTACGGCGCGGCCCTGACTCTGGCGATCATGCTGGTCACGCTGGTGGTCGCCATCCTCCAGGCGCGCTTGCTAGGAGAGCGGCGATGATCTTATACCGCATCGTCACAGCGCTGTTCTGCCTGTTCGTGGCGCTCCCCATCCTCTGGCTGCTGTATGCCGCCTTTCTGCCCGCCACCGCTATCTTGCAGGCCAGCCTGGCGACTTGGGGCTTCAGCCTGGAGAACTTTGCGGCGCTGGCTGAGACCCGGATCTGGCGAGCGATGGGCGTCTCGCTGTTAGCCAGCGGCCTGACCGTGCTCGGTCAACTGGTCATCGGCTTGATGGCGGCCTATGCTATCCGCAGTGGCGCGCCGTTGCTGGGGCTGGTGCTGGTGGTGCTAGCGCTCCCGGCTGAGCTACTGATGGTGCCGCTCTACCGGCAGTTGCAGCTCGCCGGCCTGCTCGATACCCTGTGGGCGCTGGTGCTCCCCTTTTTGGCCAGCCCGATGGTGATCTTTTTGTTGTTGCAGTCTCTGCGCCGCCTCCCCTGGGAGCTAGTTGAAGCTGCCCGGCTGGACGGAGCGCGCGAGGCAGTGATCATCTGGCGCATCCTGGCGCCCCTCTTGCGCCCTGAGCTAATCGCAGCGGGGATCTTGGGCTTTGCCGCCCACTGGAACCTGGTGCTCTACCCCCGGGTGATGGCCGGCGTAGGCGAGTTGCGCACCGTGCAGGTCTTCCTGATCGACCTGCTGCGCAACCACCCCCTCGACTGGGGGCTGCTCGGCGCCGCTGCCCTGGTTGCCACACTCCCGCTGCTGATTCTTTACCTGATATTTGAAAAGCGGATCATCGAGGTGTTCGAGGCCAGCTTCAAGTGACGGCTTCAGCGAGGCATAGCCCCGGACACTCCCGTTTCGGTTAGGAAAGATTTTCCAGGTCGTCGATGTCTTTCGCGCGGCCACTTGCCCTCTTGTTTGCCTTGAGGTCTGCAAGGTCGATAATGTTCACTTCAACACCATCAATGATGTCACGCAAGCGTTTGGCATAGCATTCGTTAAAATCTACGCCCGAGATTGTCGTGATCACCTCGATACGAACAGGTGGCACGCCCATACGGATGGCGCGGTTTTCCTCGAGGAATAGTTCCACCGAGACCTCAGGCATGTTGAACCCGAACTCCTGAAGTACAGCGACGACTCTTTCGGCATTGCTGCGAGTCATCGCGATCCAAATGTCCATATCACCCGTCGCCCGCGGATAACCGTGATAGCCTACCGCATAGCCACCGATTAGGAGATACTCAACGCCTTTGGAGTTGAGTAACCGTAAGAACTCTTTGAAGTCGGGTGGTAGCTGGGTCGTAGCCATAGTTCACTTGCCGCATGAGTTCGATGGCCTCGAGGCGCTGTTCTGGCGTGCGCTTGTGCCAAAAGGCTTTATCAGAGCTATCGCTCAGCGACGCGATAGAAAAAGCGGTTTTGTCCAACCGAACCGATGGAACAGCCATAGCCTTGATTATACAACAGGGACTGCTTCCGGCGAGAAGAAACCCTCAGCGAATCAGAATTGACCTCTCCGAAAATCAGTAGCCGGGAGCCAGAAGGTCGCGGCAAGCCTAGCGGCATTGCAGCCGGTCAGAAAAGACTTGTCTATCCCTATCGAGCTAGCTACTTTGGGCGCCGAGCGAGGTCGCCTAAGCCGTGACTTCTCCCCTTGAGACAACGGAGATGGGCTTGCTCACATCTTCGTGCAAGAAGACAAACACCACGGCCAACATCCCAGCAATCACTACAGCCAAGGCGGTGATAAGCAAGCGGCGCGGGCCAACCGCTTCGGTGGGGATCGAAGCCAGGCGGGCGTTAGCCGCCTCCGCGCAGCGCCTTGATCCGAGCGAGTCCGAGCGTAGCGAGAACCCGCTTTTGCGAGAATGATTCTAAGACGAATAGCCGCTACCAGAGTCGCCTCGCGCTCGGCGCTGCTGGCCCGGACACCGACCTCAAGGCGGCCAACGGAAGGCTTCGCCCGAGTAATTCAGAGAGCCGACACACAACGGCTCAACTTCGCTCAGCATCACCTCAGCATCAGGGAAGACGAAGGTGTTTTCAGCCACAGCCGAGGCTCCCAGGCTTTGCAGATACTTGCCCATCAACCAGAGCGGCACACCGCCAAAGACCAGCTTTGTCACTGGCCGCCAGCTACCGGCGGGAAGATGTCGATAGTTTGCCCAGCCGTTAGCGGCGTCGCTAGCCCGCTCAGGTAGCGAACATCTCGCCCTGCCACAAACAACGACACATAATCTTGCAAGGCGCCCTGTTCATCGACGATATTCGCTTTGATATCAGGATAGCGGGCAAAGAGCGCCTCTAGCACCTCACCTACCGTCATCAGATGGCCGCTCGGTATCTCTATACTCTTCGCCCCTATGATCGGACGCAAGGTGGCATAGACATTGACCCTAATCATACCTGGAGTATACCGCGTTGTTGACAGGACTCATCACCCCAAACGCCATGCTTCGTAACTTTCAAGACGGTTGCTTCGGGCTGAGCCCTTCCTTCGTTTCACTCAGGACAGGCAGGACCAAGCCTGAGCGCAGCCGAAGGAGCCAGGCTAGGGTATGGGCTAGGCTAAAAGGGTAACCGCGCGGTTTATCGCCGCGCGGTTTTTGTGTCTCTGACTGGCGCGCCCGAGAGGATTCGAACCCCTGGCCTTCTGATCCGTAGTCAGACGCTCTATCCAGCTGAGCTACGGGCGCCCGTGGCGGAGAGGGGGGGATTCGAACCCCCGGTAGCACCTTTAAGCACTACAACGGTTTAGCAAACCGCCGCCTTAAGCCGCTCGGCCACCTCTCCTGGTGGCTACTCCTGATTAAGCTGGACGGTGTGGCGGAGGGTGAGGGATTCGAACCCCCGGTAGAGTCGCCCCTACTACAGTTTTCAAGACTGTCGCCTTCAACCGCTCGGCC
>JAGXSO010000035.1 GCA_018333775.1 Truepera sp. | reverse complement strand
GTTGAGGTCGCCGGCTTTAGCGCTGGTGCCGACGATCATGCCGACGTAGACCTCGGTGCCGGGATCGATGAAGAAGGTGCCGCGGTCCTCGAGCTTCCAGATAGCATAGGCGAAGGCGGTGCCCGCCTCCATGGCTACCAGCGAGCCGCCTTGACGGGCGCGGAACTCGCCGGCGAACGGCGCGTAGCCGTCGAAGACATGGCTCAGTAGCCCCTCTCCCTGGGTCAGCGACAGGAAGTTGGTGCGGTAACCAAAGAGGGCGCGGCTGGGGATAGCGAACTCAAGCCGCATAGTGCCGTTCTCCTGGCGCATGGCCAGCAGCTTCCCCTTGCGGCTCGAGAGCGACTCGATCACGCCGCCTAGCGTGTACTCGGGGATGTCGATCACCACATGCTCGAAGGGCTCGAGCCACTCCCCAGCGACCTGCTTCATGATCACCTCAGGCCGCGACACGCTGAACTCATACCCTTCGCGCCGCATCGTCTCGATCAAGATGCTGAGATGCAACTCGCCGCGCCCCGACACCCGAAACTGCTCGTTGCCCAGCTCCGTAACGCGCAACGCCACGTTGGTAAGCAGCTCGCGGGCCAGCCGCTCTTTGATATGCCGGCTGGTGACGTACCGCCCCTCCAGGCCGGCCAGTGGGCTGGTGTTGGGGCTAAACGTCACGCTGACGGTGGGCTCGTCGACCGCGACTACCGGCAGCGCCTCCGCATGGCCGGGGTCACAAAGTGTATCGCCGATCTGCACCTGCTCGAGCCCGGCGATCGCGATGATGTCACCCGCTCCTACCTCGGCCACCTCGCCGCGCGCCAGCCCGAGATGGGTGAAGAGCTTAGTGGCCTTGGCCTGCTCACTGCTGCCGTCTTGCGCCAGGCGGATTATGGTCTCGCCCCGCGCCAGGCGACCCCGCCGTACCTTGCCAATGGCGATGCGACCCAGGTAGTCCGAATAGTCGAGGTTGGCCACCTGGAGCTGAAACGGCGCGGCAAGATCGACCTCAGGCGCTGGAAGGTGGGCCAGGATCGCCTCAAAAAGCGGCGTGAGGTCATGGCCGGGCTGCGTCAGCTCGGTCCAGGCTCGCCCCTCGCGGGCGATGGCGTAGACCAGGGGGAAGTCTAGCTGCTCGTCGTTGGCCCCCAATTCGACCATCAGATCGAAGGTGAGGCCGGCGACCTGATCGGGCCGAGCATCCTTGCGATCGACTTTGTTGATCACTACTACCGGCTTGAGCCCATGACCCAGAGCCTTCTTAAGCACAAAGCGGGTCTGCGGCATCGGCCCCTCGGCGGCATCGACCAGCAACAAGACCCCGTCCACCATCCCCAGGGCGCGTTCGACCTCGCCGCCGAAGTCGGCATGTCCGGGGGTATCGACGATGTTGATCTTGACACCATGCCAGTTTACGGCGGTGTTCTTAGCCAAGATGGTGATGCCGCGCTCGCGCTCTAAGGCATTAGAGTCCATGACCCGCTCGGCCACTAACTGGTTATCGCGAAAGATCTGCGACTGCTTGAGCATGCCGTCGACCAGGGTGGTCTTGCCGTGATCGACGTGGGCGATAATAGCGATATTGCGATACATCCAGCCTTCCTTCAGGCCGCAAGTAAACGTGCCGCCTGTGGCGGCACGGGGCCAAGCGGTGATTATACAGCGCGCAGCGTCAAGGGTATGTGCTACTGCAACGCCCCGGCCCCGGTGCCGATCTCGCCACAGGCCACCACGGTAGCCGGATCGTTGGCGCCGCCCACGACCAGCCCGGCCTCACCCCGGCTTATCGCCAGCGACCCCCCTGGCACGGTCTTAGCGGTCTGTGCGAAGCCCAGCGCAGTAGCGCCAAGCTGCGCCGGGACGACAGTAACCTCGATGAGTGCCGCGCAGTCGGCAAGGACAGCCATCAGCTGCTCTGGTGGTAGGGCGGCGAAGGCGGCGCTGGTAGCAGCCAAGACGGTAAACGGTCTCACTGGTCGTAGTGGACCCGCTTCTTGGCAGCCACAAACTGGAGCAGTGTCAAGACCATGATGATAGTGAAGAGGATATAGGATGCCGCCGCTGCCAAGCCCATCCGCTGTCGTTGAAAGGCGGTTTCAAAGATGAAGAAAACCGGTGTGAGGGCGCTGGCGACCGGGCCAGGGCTGCCTGCCCAGAGGACAAAAATGGGAGTGAAAAGCTCCATAGCAGCAATGGCAGAAGTGACCGAGAGGAAGAAGATCTGCGGGGTAAGAAGCGGCACAGTAATGTGGCGGAACTGCCTCCAAGCGCTGGCCCCATCAATCTTTGCCGCCTCGTAGTAATGCTTGTCGATGCCCTGCAAGCCAGCCAAGAGGATCAATGCCTGGAAGCCCATAGTCTGCCACGAGTTAAGCATTACTAACACCAAAATAGCGAGGGCCGGGGTTGTCAACCAGCCGATCGGTGAGATAGCAATTACGCTCAACAGATAATTAACCAGGCCGAAGCGCTCATCGAGCAACCAGCGCCAGATCAGGGCATCGGCCACGGCTGGGGTGGCGAAGGGAATGAAAAAGGCCAGCCGGAAAAAAGCCTGTCCGCGCAGCTGCATATTAAGGAGTACGGCCAGGCCTACGGCTAGGGAGATCGAGAGAGGAACAGATAAGATAGCGTAAATGGTGACATTCTGGAGCGAGCCCAAGAACCGCGGACTGGCCAGCAGCCGAAGATAGTTCTCAAAACCGATAAACTCACGCGGGCGCCGCGCCGTCTCAATCAGCGGCCAGTCATGAAAGCTCAAGTAAAGGGCATAAATTATGGGGTAGATGGTGAAAGCGCCAAGAATGAGAAAGGCTGGCAGGAGGTAGAGATAAGCTTCCCCGGTATCCCGGAGCGCCTTCTTAGCCATTCTCATCGCTCTACCGGCCTAGCCCCGGCCGGCAAGTTGTCTTGCCGGCCGGGCTCGCCGCTACTCCAAGTAACCGGGGGCCTCGGTGGCCGCTCTGTGCAGCGCTTCTACCGGGGCAAGTTGGCCGTGCAATACAGCATCCACTGCCTCCGAGAGCAGCCGCCGCAAGCTGTCCCACTCCACGTGATGGGGATATGCAAGCGCCAAGGTGGCCTGCTCGGTAACCCCCGCCATGAATGGGTTCTCTTGTAAAAAAGCCTGCCACTCTGGTGAGTCGATCACACTCTGCCGGTATGGCAAGTACCCGGTCTGGGTGATCCATTGCAGATGCTCTTCTGGCGACAACAGAAAGAGGAGGAACCTTGTCGCCGCTTCCTGCGCGGCTTCAGTGGTCCCCACTTGAAAAATCCCCGCACTGGCGCTCATCAGGATCGAGTAGCCTCTCCCCAGGGGTCCGGCCGGAATTGGAGCAACGTTCCAGGGGGTGCCATGGGCGGCGGCAGCTTCGGCCACGAAGGGGATTCCGGCGGTGGAGCCCCAGTACATTGCCACGTCGCCTGCCCCAAACGGCCCACTAAAAAAGCCGGTTTGGAAGAGCGCGGCCTCCCTTAAGGCGAGCAGGTGCTCCATCGCCTTGATGCCAGCCGGGCTATCGACCAAGAACGCCGTCTCGTCAGGATTAAACCACTCCCCACCGGCCTGCAAGAACAGGAACGCAAACTGCTCTGGCCCAGGGCGGATGCCGACGCCCCACCGATCTATGCTGCCGTCCCCATCGCGGTCAGTGTTTAGAGCCCGGGCCATGGTCAGCATCTCGTCCCAGGCGCGCGGGGGCTCAGGGACCAGGGCCGTGTTGTAGAACAGGACGTCTGCTGACCGAGCCAGGGGCACCGTGCGGAGCACGCCATTGAAGGTGCTATCAGCCACAAATGTCGGCAATATATCGCCTTTCAGCGCCGGGGGGATCACCTCGTCAAGCGGCAGGAGTACATCTTCAAATGCTCCTGGTACCCAGCCAGTTTTAAACAGACCTATGGTTGGGGGTGTGCCAGCGGCAGTAGCCGCCAGCAGCTTGGTCCTGAGATCACCCCAGGCGGCCCCCTGATGGACGGGCACGACGCGGACATCGGGATTGGCCGCCTGAAACCGCGCTATGGCGCTGTCCAAAGCCTCGGCATGGCCGCCGGTGAAGATGTGCCAGATGGTGATCTCAGTCACCCCCTGGGCTATCGAGGCGGGCGTGAAAATTATCGTCGCGCAAAGTAACCCTAATATCCTAGCAAGCTTCATCGCTCTCTCCTTTCATCTTCATTTCTGCTCTCTGGAACTCGGCCTTCTTGTTGCCACAGCTTGGGTTGTCCCTTAATCACACCCCCTTTATTTGATGCCCGTTCTGAGCCACGCTTGAACGAAATATCGCTGCAAGCTCAAGAACACTAACAGGATTGGAACGATGGCTACGGTGGCCATGGCCATCTGCAACTCGTAGCGGATACCGGCTTCGTGAGCAAACAGGGCCAGGCCTAATGGCAGAGTGCGCATCTCTGTGCGGTTGGTCATCAGCAGCACCCACAGGAAAGAGTTCCAACTCGCCACAAAGTTGAGCAGAAACGCGGTAAAGAGTGCAGGCTTGGAAAGAGGGACTATAATCTGCCATAAGAAGCGGAGTCGAGAACAGCCGTCAATTTGCGCTGAATCCCACAGCTCACGCGGCATCGACATAAAAAACTGCCGGAGCATGAAGATAATGAATACCGAGACCAACCACGGTACGATTAGCGCCTGATAGGTATCAATCCAGCCCAGCCTGGTCATGGTAATGAAGTTTGGCACCAACATCATGATCCCCGGGATCATCATGGTGCCAAGCGCCACCGCGAAAATGATATTTTTGCCAAAAAAAGACATCTGGGCAAAGGCATAGGCCGCCAGGGCGCAGATGATGACTCCTCCCAGGGCGGTTGCTAGCGCCACGAAGACGCTATTGAGAAAGAAACGGCCAAATGGCGCCATCGCCCATGCGGTGGGGTAGTTCTCCCAGTTTAGCCGCTCGGGGAGCCAGATTGGCGGTATGGCCAGCGCTTCAGCAAAGGTCTTAAAAGAGGTAGCGACCATCCACACCAGTGGGAGCAGCATAACGGCTGCACCGACGATCAACACGAGATAACAGAATGCACGAAGCACCCCTTGGTTAATCTGCTTAATTACCACAACTGGCCTCATCCGCTAACTGTATCAATATTACCTCTGTATCAATACTACCTCAACGAGCTGCCGCTGGCTGCCAAGAGTATGACGCGCCCGCTGAGGAGGGAAGCCTCCACCGTCCGGTGTAGCGTAGAGCGGATAAGGACCCGGACTCTTCGTTTGCTGTGTCAAAACTAGTCTATTTTTCAAAGACGGCCTCCGGGGTAAGGTTCGAGGGGGGCGGCCTCGACCTCTTAAAGCGTATTGGGGCTTTGTCACCGCTTTATCAGCTGAGACCTTGGCGTTGGGTGCGTGGGTAGGGGAGCTAACCCTCGAGCCGGGTGGTAGGCTAGGGCACTTGACGCGGTAAGGAGGCGCCATGCGTATTGTCTGCTGTGGAGAGGCGTTGATCGACTTTAAGGCGACCGGCCCGTTAGCCTTTCAGGGTTATGTGGGCGGTTCACCCTTGAATGTGGCGGTAGCGGCCTCACGATTAGGCGCCGAAGTCGGCTTTATTTCGCAGTTGTCGAGCGATATGTTTGGCGGTGCTATCCGCCGGGCTATGGTGGAAAACGGCATCGACATGTCGCTAGTGCAGCAAAGCGATGCGCCATCTACCCTGGCGTTTGTGTCGGAGCTTGCTGGCGATGTGCATTTCAGCTTCCTGTCAAACGGGGCTGCCGATACCCTGTACGACCCACAGCCGCGCCCGCAGCTCCCGGCCTCGGTGCGCCTGCTGGAGTTTGGCTCCATCAGCCTGCTCTGTGAGCCGACCGCGAGCGCGATTACCGATATCGTCGCCGCCCACCAAGACCGCTGCACAGTGATTTTTGACCCTAACGTGCGCCCGGCGCTGATTCATGACCGGGAGGTTTATCTAGCGCAACTTCCCCGCTGGCTTAGCCTCAGCCGGCTTGTTAAGGTCAGCACTCAGGACCTAAGCTGGCTCTACCCCGGCCAAGACCCGCTTCAAGCTGCGGCAGAGTGGCTTAATGGCCCTCAGGCGGTGATCGTTACCCAAGGTGGGCGCGGTGTAAGCCTGTTGCGGGCTGGTAAGCCGACACTGACCGTACCCGCGCCACAGATCGAGGTCAAGGACACCGTCGGGGCGGGCGACACCTTTACCGGCGCCTTGATGGTGGCCCTCTTAGAGCGCGACGTTACCGACCTTAGCGCTATCGCAGAGTCAGACTGGTTAGCTATCCTAGCCTTTGCTGTCGCTGCGGCGGCTATTAATTGCACGCGAGCCGGAGCGCAGCCGCCTTATCGCGACGAGCTAGAGCGCTTCATGGCAGCGTTAAGCTAAAGCTGTGCGCTATAACGGAAGAACCACTGCGCGGCGCTGGTCAGGCCGTAGGCCAGTACACCGATGCTAAGGCCCCCCACGAGCAGGTCGATCGACCTGTTAGCCGGTAATCCCTGGCGGATAAAGCCCCACAGTAAGCCACCGACCAGCCCACCAGCGTGCCCCCAAAAGGAGATACCCGGCAGCAGTGAGAACAGGCCGATAATGACGATCCACTGCAACAGCCCTCGGGTAAGTTGGCGGTCTTGTGGGTGAGGGCTGCGCCAGGCGTCGGCCAGCAACGCGCCGACGATGCCTAATACCCCCGCTGAGGCACCGACGAGGATAACCTGGTCGCCGCGCTGGGCGATGGTGGTGAGAAAGGCGCCCATGGCCGTACCGAATACGAAGGCACCGAGCAGACTCCCCCAGTGGCGGCGGCCCTCGTAAACCCGGCCGATATCGAACAGCACCCAGCTGTTCATGGCGATGTGCAGCAGGTTGCCGTGTACGAAGGCATACGAGAGCATGCGCCAGAGGGCATCTGCTTCGGGTATGCCGGGGATGTTGAGCAGAAAGCCGGCGGTGAGGCTGCCAGCATTAGCGCCAAAGCGCTGGTCGATCAGCAACTGGAGCAGATAGCTGCCGATAATGGCCAGCGTGAGGGTCAGGGTGACGCTCCCGAAGCGGCGCACGGCTGCTGGGAGAGGCTGGCCGTAGCGCTTAAGCTTAGCGGCAAACCTACCTTGCTGCCCGCCGGGAGCGCTGGCATAGGCTTGGGCATAGATCTGCGCGGCCAGTGAAGGTTGCTGAGCGCGCTCTGCGGCTAGGCCGAGGATATCGAAGAGCTGGTAGCCGGCTACGCCCGACAGCGGAGTGGCCAGCAGTTGGCGGGTGGCCTCAAAGTTGCCGTAAGCCGCCTGTAGCCGAGCTTTGCTCAGGGTCAGGGCACGGTAGCCGAGCGGTCCTTGGGGGCCACGTTGCCACAGGGCCTCCAGATTGCCCAGCTCGAGCTCGGCCTCATCCCAGCGGCCTAGACCCAGGTAGGCCTGGATGCGGGCCGCCCGGCCGAGATAGGCATTGTCCCCTTCTTCAGGCAGTGTCAGCGCCAGCACCTCTTCCCAGCGCTCTTGTAGGGCATAGGCCTGAGCGCGCAAGAGGTTGTCGTCGGCGCCGCCTAAGTAGCGCAGCGCCACGGCATGGTCGCCCCGTTGCAGCGCTGTTTGCGCCAGCAGTCGGTAAAGGCCGTGACGGCCTGCGGGGGTCCAGTAAAGGAGGGTAATAAGCGCTGCGGCTAGCCGATCGAGGCGTGCCCTGACCAGGGTGGGTAGACTAAGGGGCACAAGGATAAAGAGCAGGGCTGCTAGCAGGGCTAGTGGGGTAACAAACGGAAGGGGCCAGAGGCCAAAGCTTGAGGCCAGCGCTAGTGCCGAGAGGGCCGTGGCTAACAGCGTTTTGAGCGGCAGCTCGCTCAGCGCCGGGGCTAGGCGTATCAGATAGCGGCTGGCTAGCAGGCCGGTGGCGATTAGGATCGCTAGCAGGAGCTGCTCTTGGCTCATGACTGGTGACCGGGCTCAGGACAAGGGTCGGTGCGCCTCATAGCTGTTAGCCTACCGCGCTAATAGGCGGTAAGGTGTGTTGGGGAGTTGTTCATGAGGAGGCTTTACGCTGCTAGCAGATCGGCCTGGCCCGCTAGAATTGAGTTGATTAGGCTGCGAGGAGTTGGTGGTGACTGAAGCCCTGTTGTTCGCACTGAGCATGGTGCTGGGCTACCTGTTGGGCAGCGTTCCAACCGGCTACCTAGTGGCCAGGGTGCGGGGTATCGATATTCAGCGCGTCGGCTCGGGCAACATTGGCGTCACCAACGTGCTCAGGACAGTTGGGGCGCTACCGGCGTTGATGGTGGCGGTTTTTGATCCGCTCAAGGGGGCGCTGGCGGTGTTGTTAGCTATGCTGCTGGGTCTGAGCGAGTGGGGGCTGGCTTTGGCAGGGCTGGCCGCTGTGCTGGGCAACAACTTCAACATCTTCTTGAAGCTGCGCGGTGGCAAGGGGATCGCCACCAGTATCGGGGTGTTTCTGGTTATTGCGCCGGTGGCTGCCTTGGCTGCTACAGCCGTGGGGATCTTCGCTATCGTGATCGGACGCTATGTGTCGCTCGGTTCGCTGGTGGGGATGTTCAGCGCCCCGTTACTGCTGGTTATGGGCCACTGGAGTCCGGCCAGCCTGTTTTTGGCAACGGCGCTGTTCTTTTTAGCCATGCTCCGGCACCGCGATAACCTGGTGCGGCTGTCGCTGGGGACCGAGCGGCGCTTGGGTGAGAGGTGATTATGATCGATCTGCTGGTGATCGGCCCGCACCCTGACGATGCTGAGCTGGGGATGGGGGGCACCTTAGCCAGAGCCAAGGCCGAGGGGCGCAGCACTGCCATTATCGACCTGTCGCGAGGCGAAGCAGCCACCAAGGGTACGCCCGAGTTGCGTGCTCAGGAAGCCCAGGCCGCAGCGCGGGTGCTAGGACTAGCTCTGCGTCTCAATCTGGGCTGGCCGGACTCGCGCATCATGGATAGCGAGGATCGGCGCCTGGCTTTGGCCGCGGTCTTGCGTGAGTTGAGGCCGGTGGTGGTGATGGCGCCGCACAGTAACGACCGGCACCCCGATCATGTGGCGGCGGCGCAGATCGTGCCGGCGGCGATTCACCTGGCAGGCCTTAAGAACAGCCCCCTGGCGGGCGAGCCGTTTAAGCCCCGGCAGCTCCTCTTCTACATGGGCAACGGACCCTTCGATGCCACGCTGGTGGTCGATACCAGCGCCTATATCGAGGTCTGGGAAGAGGCGTTGCGTTGCTACCGGAGCCAGTTCACTGGTACGGCGGCCTCCGAGACCGTAACGCCGGATATCTTCCGGCGGCGGCGGGCTCGAGCCGCTTACTGGGGGACCTTTATCGGCGCCCAGTACGGCGAGCCGCTCTGGACACCGCGCCCGATCTCTTACTGGCCTTTCTAGCTAATCGTCGGCAGCGAGCTAAAGTCGATGCTCGGTTTGGCGGCCAACAGGGCGGCCACATCGGGCGTGCGGACGATGCGGTAGAGGCTGTCGCGCTGCTTGGGGACAAAACCCGCATCGACGATCTGGCGCACGATCTCGCGTTCGGGGGTGTGGCGGTGCTTGGCACCGGCCTGGCTGACCACGTTCTCTTCCAGCATGGTGGAGCCGAAGTCGTTGGCGCCAAAGTAGAGCGCGGTCTGGGCCACCTTGTAGCCCATGGTCGGCCAACTGGCCTGGAAGTTGGTGATGTTGTCCAGGAACAGGCGACTGACCGCCACGTTCTGCAGGTACTCGTGAGCGCCGGCGCCAGGCACCTTCCCTTCGATCCGCACCCCCTTTGACTGCAAGGTCCAGGAGATAAAGGCTGAAAAGCCGTTGCCGTGAGTCGCCAGCGCGGCGTCTTGCAGGTCGCGCAGGCGCTTCATGCTGGCTATCCGCTCGGTAAACGTTTCGCCAAAACCGATCACCATAGTGGCGGTGGTATAGAGCCCTAAGCGCTGCGCCTCGGCCATGGCGCCGATCCACTCGTCGGCGCTGATGCGCGCTGGGGAGATATGTTTAGCCTTGCGCACGGCATCGACTAAGATCTCGCCGCCGCCGCCCGGCAGGCCGTCGAGCCCGGCGGCCTGGAGCTCCTTAAGCACCTCGAAGGTCGTCATTCCGGTCAGGGCGGCCATCCCCTTGATCTCCTCGGGCGAGAAGGCCTCGACGCGGATGGTAGGGTGCCGGCACTTGAGGTACTTTAGCAGCTCGAGATACCAGCTAAACGGCAGATAGGGATTAACGCCGCCTTGCATCAGGATGCGCGTGCCGCCGACCGCCTCGAGCTCGCGCACCTTGTCGGAGATCTCCGCCAAGCTCAACACATAGCTATCTGTCTGGCGGCGGGTGCGGTAGAAGCCGCAAAACGAACAACCCACGTTACAGATGTTCGAGTAGTTGATGTTGCGGTCGATCAGATAGGTGACGACCTCCGGCTCGGTGCGCTGCCGCCGGACGGTATCCGCTGCGGCGGCTAAAGCAAAGAGCGGGGTGCGGTAGAGCTGTTCGGCCTCGCCGGGGCTGAGCCTGTTGCCCGAGGCCGCCTTATCGAGCAGCGTCATGGCGCTGAGTCTAGCACTATCCCCGCCGACACGCCCTGGGCAGGCCGACAGCGGTGGTTAGGATTATCCCACCAGCCACATCCCACTTCCCACAACCTACTCACTACCCACTCATAACGGCTGCTTGAGCAGCGACTCCACCACCGTCTGGGCTGCCTCGGGCTTGGCGAGCTTAAGCGCGGCGGCGCGCATGTTGTGGCGCTTGGCGGTGTCCTCGAAAAAGCTCTTGAGCTTGTGGTTAAGCAGTGTCAGCGGCTCGATCCGCATCCCCGCGCCGTGCTCGAGCAGATAGTTAGCGTTGGCCTCCTCGTGGAGCGGATAGGGCTGAACCACGGCGAAGGGGAGGCCGGCAGCTAAGGCTTCACTGCTAGTAAGCCCGCCCGGCTTACCCACCAGCAGGTCCGCCGAGGCCATCAAGTGTGGCATATCCAGCGTAAAGCCCAGCACCTGGAACTGAATTAGCCCCTGATAGTCGCCTAGCTGCTGCTTGACCAAGCTGGCCAGGTGTGGACTGCGACCGCAGACGATGGTGGCAAAGAGCGGCCAACGAAAAGCCTTGAGCTGCGTAAGTAGCGTAGCCAGGGTTTTATCGTCGAGGCCGCTGGCCATGATCAAGAGATGCTCGCGATCTTGGGGCAGTCCTAGGCCTTGTCGTGCCAGCGCTTGGGGTAGCAGCTTGCTGTAGCGGAGATCGATGGGGATGCCGCTGACATGGATCCGCTCGGGTTCGACGCCCGCAGCATGCAGATGCACCGCCACTTCGTCGCTGGCCACGAAGTAGCGCCCGACGCCAGGCTGTAACCACAGGCTGTGAGCGACGAAGTCGGTGACTATTACCGCCTGGGGGGCGAGCTGCTTGCCGCCGAGGGCGCTGAGGATCTCCGGCGGCAAGAAGTGGGTGTGTACTATCACATCGGGCTGATAGGCGCGGATTAAGCGCGGCAGGCGGTATGAGATCATCTGGATCAGCTTGGCCCGCACCCTTTGCCGCCGCGACCGGCGTTCGCCCGGCAAGCGGTTGAGGCGCTTGGCCAACCAGTCCACCAGATCGGGAGCGGTGCGCACTAAGTCGAAATAGGTCTGCTGATAGAGGCGGCGGAAGGGGAGGGTGGTGTAGTCGAGCAGATCGACGTGCTGGACACTTAGCACACGTTCTAAAGCGGCCTGCTCGAGCGCTTTAGCCGCTGCCACGTGCCCACCTCCGATCGAGGCGGAGACAATCAGCAAGCGCTGGGGAGTAGCCACCCCGATAGTCTAGCAATCCGCTCGATGAAATACCCTCTCATATCTTTGCTAGCATAACTAGGCATGATGGGTCTAGGAGGAAGATATGCGAATCATTCCCGTAGCGGTGCTGCTGCTGTTGCTGGCCTGCGTGCCTGAAGTGGCTGAGCTACCTACCCTGCATGAGGTATCGCTTTACGGTTTAGGACACGATTTTCGCTACAGCTACTTCTTTGGAACACCCGGTTTGGTGACGGTAGGAGGTCGGCAGTATGAGCTGCGCCAAGATCGGACCGCAGGGCCGCTGGCGGTACCGGAGGCCCTGGCGGTCGGTGGTGCGCCGTACTTCCGCGAGCCGCTGCCGCCCTTGCCGCGCAACCTCTTTTCGGTGCAGCGCATCCCCCTCTCTACCGACCTGATGGTGCGCTCTCGTACCGAGACCCAGGAGGTCATCTACACCGACGGCCGCCTCTGGTTCACGCTGGCCGCGTCTACCGGGCCGGGCTTTAACACCCGCGTGGTGCCGCGTGAACGGGTCGAAGGTCTGCGCGGGGTGGGTAACTTAAATAGCGCCCTGGCCGATATGCTCTCCGCTGAGCTGAAGGCCCGCGGTCCGTTGGCGGTCGCGGTGTTGCCTCGCCCGGTGACGCCGGCGCAGCAGGTAGAGGGTATCGGCGACTATCTGCGCACCGCGCTGGTGGTACAGCTAGGCCTCCCTACCGATCTGGCCGCTTTCCAGCCGCCGCCTCGCGAGCTGGTGTGGGAGGTGTTGGCGCAGGGGAGCCAAGCGGTGGTTGGAGAGCCGGTCTACCGCATCGTAGCTGACCAGTCTCAACTGATCAGCCTCTGGAACCAGGCGCATGGCGCGCAGCTAACCCTGCCGCCCTTGCCCGAGGTGGACTTCCGCCGCGAGAGTGTAGTGGCCATCTTTATCGGCCAGCGTCCGACCGGCGGCTACGGCGTTAGCGTCACCGACCTGCTGTTGGAGAATAACGAGGTCTATCTTGAGGTGCGGCTCACCCGGCCCTCGCCCGACGCCATGGTCACCCAGGCCCTGACCAGCCCCTGGCTGATGGTGCGCATCCAGCGCCCCGGCGTGCCGGTAGTCTGGTTCCGCAACGCTGATACCGGCGAGCTGTTTGCTGTGGCCCGCCGCGATTTCTAACCCT
>JAGXSO010000034.1 GCA_018333775.1 Truepera sp. | reverse complement strand
TATAGATGCCGGGGTTGATCTCCTGCAGCCGCCGCTCCGCGTCAGTAGCGTCTTTCTCCTCGACAATGCGCAACACGCTGCCATCCGCGGCCCGGACGATCCGCCCTAGCCCGGTCGGGTCGGCTACCTGGCAGGTGAGTAGGGTCATCCCGGCGCCGGACTGATGGGCTGCGATTAGCGCTCGCAGCGTCTCGGTCTTAAGCAGCGGTCCGTCGCCATTAACGACCAGCACCACGCCGTCAAACCCTGACAGCGCCGGCCTGGCTTGCAGCAGCGCGTGGCCGGTCCCCAGGCGCTGGGGCTGCTCCACGAAGGTCACCGGGGCGTCCTTAAAGCGAGCTCGCACAGCCTCGGCGCCATGTCCGATGACCACCACCGTATGCTGCGGCGCTAGCGGCTCAACCGCTTTGAGGACGTGGCCTAGCAGCGGCCTTCCCGCCGCTTCGTGCAGCACCTTGGGGAGGGCCGACCTCATGCGCGTTCCTTGCCCAGCCGCCAAGATGACTACCGCCAAGGCCATTAGCGCCCCCTAGCTCGAGCGCTGAGCCGCTCTTTCTTGGCAGGCTTGTCAGGGTCCATGGTCAGCAGCAGATACCCCGCGATTAAGATAATGGGGATGCTGGCTAGCTGCGTCAAGGTAAACAGGCCGATCCCCGGCTGATTAACCCCTTCAGCCAGATAGACCTGCCAGAAGAGCGGATTATCGCGGAACGGCTCCTCGATGACAAACCGCAGCAGCGAGTACCAGAGCACGAACTGGGCAAAGACATAGCCCGGCGTGCGGCTGCGCCTAAAGGCCCAGATCAGCACGAACAGCAGCAGCAGCCCCACCAAAAATCCGTAAAACTGCGTCAGATGCACCGGGCCGCGCACGATCTCACCGGCACACTGCCACCAGGGGATCCCCGCTCCGTCGCTGCATACCCCCGGAAAGGCCGCCCACAGGTTGTCGCCAAACAACCAGCGGCCCAGCACTCCAAAAGTCGGCGTCCCCGGCTCCGGCCAGGTGAAGCCGACGGGCCAACCGGTGAGGCGCCCACCGGTGTCGGTGCCGTTCATGAAGTTGCCGAGGCGCCCGCCCATGATGCCGAAGGCTGCCGCCGGCGTCATCACATCGAGATAAGCCCACATGTTGAGCCGGTGACGCCGGGCGTATAGCCACACCGCCAACAGCACGCCTAACACTGCACCGTGGAAACTCAGACCGCCTTGCCAGATATACAGTGCCGACATCGGATCACCCCCCGGTCCAAAAAAGGCGCCGGGGCTGGTCAGCACATAGACCAGGCGGGCGCCTAATACGCCGGCTATGACCACATAGAGCACCATGTCGAGCAGCTTGTCAGGGTCCAAGCCGCGCTGCTTGGCCAGCCGGAGCGCCCACCGTAACCCGGCGAGCACCCCTAAGGCGATCAAGAAGCCATACCAGCGAATTTGTAGGATGACCAGATCCAGCATGATCGGATCCATCTCGACCTACCCTTTCAGCGGCCGCAGCCGCATCGACCTCGGACGATCGCAGGGCGCAACAGCCGGTGCCCTTTAGCGCTCTCCAGTATATGCCTTTAGCGAGTGGTGATGACAAGATATCAAGATATACTGTCTTGAGTGCGACCGGCTCGAGCGCTAATCGAGCGCTGCTAACACGCTCTGCCGCCACGCCGCCAGCGCCCGCGTCAGCGCGCCCTTAGAGCCATTTACGCGCTGGGTCAGCACACCGCCCTCGTACATCACAAACAGCAGTTCAGCCAATTCAGCAGCGCGCTGCTCTTGAACACCCAGCTCCTGCAACAGTCGGCCGAGCAACTCTTTCCAACGCTGTAGCCCCTCAGCTAGCACCTGCTGTACCTGCGGAGGGAGGCTGCTCGACTCAAAGCCGAGCATACCCAGCGCACACCCAGCGTCGTTATGGTCTGGCTTAAGCAGCATCAGCAGCCGGTTTAGCTTGTCGGCCGCCGTGCCCGGACTCTGCCAGAGGACTTGGATCTCCTCCATCCAGGCCTCCCAGCGTACACTGAGCGCCAGCGCCGTGAGGTGCTCTTTGGATTCGAAATGGTGATAAAAGGCGCCCTTGGACGACGCCGCTCGCTGCACGATAGCATCCAGACAGGTCCCGGCATAGCCGCGTTCAGCGTAAAGCTCGAGCGCGGCGCCCATCAGTCGATCACGAGTCACTTCGGCATTGCGCAGCGCCATTTCGGTAAGTCTACCGGACCCCTCGCGGCCACGGCGCATCGGAGGAGACTCAGCTCCTGACATGGTGCTGGCAGCGGCATGGTAGTAAGCTAGAGTGATGCTCCTTGCCTTCGACCTTGACAAGACTATCGTCACCCAGAGCTATGAGCTGCGTGACGATATCGTGACCACCATCGCGGCGGCCCGCCAGGCGGGTCACCACGTCACGGTGCTCACCGGGCGCACCCACGCCTCTGCCCGGCCCTACCTGCGGCGCCTTGGCGTGCGCGGCCCTTATAGCGTTAACCATGGCGCTCAGGTGTTTGATAAAGCCGGAGTGTTGATTCACCAGGCCACTATTCCCGAGCCGTATGTGCGGGAGTTGCTAGAACGCTACGGCCAGCGCCTCGACCTCGAAAGCTCCTGTGTCGTTAACGATACCCTCTACGCGCGCCGCCCCGAAGACCCGCGTTGGGCCTGGGCTCATACCGCCCTTCAGCCGATCGCCCCCTTGGCGCACTATCCGGGTGGCGCTGCTGACAAGGTAGTGTTTAGCGTCCCTGACGATGGTGAGGTACTGCACCGCAAGATCGCGGCGCGCTTCCCAGAGTTAGTGCTCTACCTGTGGGAAGATCACTTTCTGGAGGTGACCGGAGCGCGTGCGCACAAGGGAGTGGCACTTAAGCTGATCGCCGCGCTGCTGGGCGTGCCGCAGAGCGAGACGGTGGCTTTTGGCGACGGGGTGAACGATGTGAGCATGTTGCAGTGGGCCGGCTACGCGGTAGCGGTTGGCGCCCAGGCTCATCCAGGGGCACTAGATGCCGCTGATGAGCGCGTGGCCTCGCCTGAGGAGGGCGGCGTAGCCCGGTGGCTTCAGACCAACGTGCTAGCTAGTGCTTTACCAAGACCGGCGTAATCGTAACGTCCGCAAAACCAGCTTAGAGTTTGCTCAAGGTCGTGAACGGGTTACTTTAAGGGCCTGCACATCGAGGCGCTGTATCTCGGCAAAGCGAACGGTCAAGGCCAAGGCGCAGAGAGCTAACAGACCGGCTGCCGCGAAGGCGCTCAGATAACCGGCCCAGGTGATCATGGCGCCGGCCAGGATAGGGGCTGCGGTCGGTATGGTCAGCATGGTGTTGGCAGCTCCTACATACAAGGGGCGATCCTCTTCCGGCGCAATGGCATAAAGCAGGTTCCAGGCAGCCATTCCCATCCCTGACTGGCCTGCTGCCGACAGCATCATAACGACAGAAAACAGTTGCCATGAGGGGGCTAGCAGGGCCAGGAGCGGAGCAGCGCATAAGAGCAAAATGCTGATCTGCATCACCATCACGTTTCTACCCTGGTCGGCCGGACGCCGGAACAGAAAGTTGGCGGCAATAGCCGCTGCCGTGCTGAGCATGACGAAGGTGCCGATCGCGCTCGCCGGGGCATCCAGCACCTTAAGGGCATAGACCGCATAAAAAGGTTCGCCCAGGAGCGCCAGCAGGGCGATGAAGCGCACCCGCAGATAGCGCCGGAAGTTATAATCCTGGCGTAGCAGTGCAGGGATCCGGCTGAGTACTGTCACCAACGGCTGTCGCGCTCCGGCCCGGCCCGGCGGCTCGCGCACCAGGGTGAATGAAATATAGGCCAGGATGGCCAACACCGCGCCGATTAACAGCAGGTAGCCAAAGTTATCAGGAAACGGGATGTCGCCAGCCAGGATCTGGCGCAGCACTAGCCCGGCCAGCAGCGCTAACACCCCGCCGATGACGCTGCGCAGCGCCCAGAAAG
>JAGXSO010000033.1 GCA_018333775.1 Truepera sp. | reverse complement strand
CTCATCGCGGCCTGCCCAGTTCCACGATAAAGCTGTAATTCCCCCCAGCCTCTCGTGTGCAAGTAAGCGCGACACGCTTGCGGATACCGGGCGCGCCCGGATCGGGATCGCTTACTGCGGCCTCGCAGCGGTAGCCCACCGGAGCCGGCACTACCGGCAGCACCTCGGCGGCAAAGGCGGCTTCTTCGCGCCACTGTGCGCGTAGCGTCTCCATGAAGGTGCGGGCATGAGCTGTTACCGCCTGATCTTCAGCGGTGGCCTGGTTCAAGCGCAGGAAGGTCGGTATGGCGGTCAGGGTGGCCACCGCCAGCACCGCCAGGATAGCCATGGCGATCAGCACCTCGATTATCGTTAGTCCCTTCATTGGACGATCACCTTGCCGGTCACTCCCACTACCCGAATCGTCCGCGTAATAGAGGCATCGTTTTGCCAAAAGACCGCAAAGCTCCTGAGCGGTGCATCAGTAGTGCCGTAGGGTGGAGAGAAAGTCGCGCCCATACTCGCGCCCAAGGGCTCGAGCCGCACCCCCGGCGGCAAGCTGATGCTGGTCCGGGCGCCGCTAGCCAGGTCGATCCTAAAATAACCCTGGGCGGCGGTGTTGCTCGTTAGCTCGATGCGCATGCGGGTGTTGCGGCGCTTGGCCTCAGTGCGGGTGCGCTCGATGTCGCGGGCAAATTGCAGCGCCGCCTCGTTGGTGACGGTGTTAGCCCGCCAGCGCAAATAACTAGGTGTAGCGATGGCCAGCAATATCCCCAACACCGCCAGCACCACTAAGCCCTCGAGGAGCGTAAAGCCGCTGCGCTTCAACGCTGCCTCCAAGTCCCTCGGCTCAGCGAGAACTCAGCCGGGGCGATGAGCAAGCTAGCCTCCAGCAGCGCCCGCGGGTCGTAACCGAGCTTAGCCGCGCCCTGGCCCGTACCTGCTAGCGCTGTGTCGTCAGAGGGGTTGCCAAGTTCGCTCCGGCCCTCGGCTACTACCGCCCCATTGATGATAGAGTTCCCCTGCTGGCGGTACTGCCCACGGACGTAGATGAGGCCAGAAAAGCCCTTCTCGCACGAGCCGTTGATGGTCAGGTCGCCATTGACCACCAGCACTCCACGGCCGCAAATGCTGCTATTGCCGGTTAGATTGAGCTTACCGTTGACGTGCCTTACTCCAGAGACTTCGCCGTTAAAGCCGCCACTAGGCACCGTGGGATAGCGGGTGGTAAAGTCCTGATAGGTCAGCTTGAAGATCTGGTAAAACAGCGTCCGGGTTGGGTCTAAGGCAAACGGATTGCTGATCCCTGAGTTGTGCGGGCGCGGCTTATCGACCGTGGCAGTGCCGCGGACAGCGATGGCACCGGACGAGGTGGCGCCGCTAATCATCCGAACGATGGGCGTGCCTTCCGCGATACGGTTACTGTTGGTGGGCGGCGCCCCCTCCCAACTGACTGAGATGGTCTCGCGTTGATGATTGATGCCGGTCACTGTAGCCCGGCGGGTACCTACCGAAATAGCGTCATTAACCAAAAACCCCAGCGCATCGGAGACCTTGAAGGTGGTGGCGTTTAGGCTCCCTACCTCCGTAGCGGTGGCCAGGGGGATCAGGTGGACGGGACTGCCAACAGCGATGGTGCGCTCAGCGACGGTGCGCTCGAGCGTGGTCAGCTGCAAGGCGCTCCCCTCACGAGATGCCACGCGGTAGGTATGGCCGCCGATTACCAGATAGCCCCTGATCCTGATCAGCGCGGCGTTATCGACTTGCAGCGCAAAGCTATAGGGCGCAGGCGTGCCGGCCCCAATAGTGTAGGGCGACGTCACCATAGCTATGTTACCGATCTGGCCGCTCGCCCCCGCGCCAGCCTGGCCGGTAATCATGGCGTTGCCGCTGACGTTGATATCGGGCCAGGAAGTTAGCGCCGCTGAGACTCTTGGGATGCGCGCCTCCTTAAAGCGCACGAAGTCCACTAGCACCAACTTAACCCCCCGATCGCCGAGCGTCCCGGTGGAGCGGACCGTAATGCGCTCGGTCGGGCTGGTCTGTAGGCCGGTGATGCTCAGCGTGGCCTGATTGGCCTCCGCCAGTTCCAGGGTGGCCAAGCCCTCACGGTTGAGCCAGTCGTTAAGCGCAGCGAGGCTCTGGGCTTTAAGCTGGGCCGTGCTGTCGTCAAAGGAGCCGTGATACTGGCGAGCTGCTGGCAAGCTCCTGATGCGCGCCTCGAGCGAATTAATGCCGCTTTCAGCAGTCAGCAGCGCCTGGTAGGCCACACGCTCGTCCGCTGTAGTCACCCGGGTGGTGAGAGTGGTCACCGAGGCGGTGGTAACGATGCTCATCAAGACCACTAGGCTGATTAACAGCACCACGACGATGGCAAACCCCTGGGTGCGTTGGATCTCGCTCATGCTGAACCCTCCCAACTGGCACGCCTTGCGCTGCCTTAGTGTAAGATACCCGTTCACGGGTATCAAGTAGCAACGGCGAGGGCGTCTCGTAGACGCCCTCGCCGCGCATGATGGCCAGGGACCCCGCGGCGACCGCATCACACGGCAGCCGCATGGCCCTGGTTAAGGAGCTGGCGTACGGCGGCGTGTCAGGATGGTGTTAAGCTGCCCGACCGACGCCAGCACTTCGCAAGTCGTGCTCATGTGGGCCGCGCCCAAGGCAGCAGCTTGCCAATTGCCCATTCACCACGACAGCCGGGACACTGCGGATACCCAGAGCCTTCGCCCGCTGCGCCACGTGGGGCGCACTCACGTTGAGCACCGTCACGTCGCACGACTCACAGGCGATGCTTCTAACCAGTTGCACGGTTTCGTCACACACAGGGCATCCCGCTGTGAACACCTCTACCTTGCGTTTCGCGTTCATCTCACTCCTCTGTCCGGCGCGCTGAGCGCTGCCATAATGGGGCACTCGGTGGCAGCCCCCTCGCCACTGCATGCCTCTGTCAGCGTGGCGAGCGTTGCTCTCATCTTCGTGAGGTCGGCAATCTTCTCGTCAATGTCGGCAATCTTCGCTTCGGCTTGCGCTCGCACCTCGGCGCTCCCTGTCTTGGGATTTACCTGCAACTCAAGGAGGTCGGCGATTTCCTTGAGCGAGAAGCCAAGCTCCTTGGCCCGTTTGATGAACCGAAGCCGCGACACATCCTGTTCGCCATACTGCCGGTAGCCTGAGTCGCTGCGGGGCGGTTCGTCAATCAAGCCCTGCTTTTCGTAGAACCTGACGGTCTCGAGGTCCAGACCTGAGAGCTGGGCAACCTGGCCTCTGGTGAGCACCACGGTCGAACAAACCCTCCTTTCTCGAGAGCCACTATAGACCCTGTACCATACTACAGGGTCAAGGGGCTGGCAGGTTGTTACAGATGGGTAGCGGTAAGGAATGACTGAACAGTCCTGGAAGGCCCCTTTGTTTGGGCCAGGGCTGAGGTGAGCTGAATGTGGGGGTCGCGCCAGGCTAGTCCCCTGACGGCCAGTCTCGGTACAATAGCGGCCATGCGACTTCTTGCTGTCTTTGCCCATCCGGATGACGAACTCGGCTGCATCGGCACCTTGGCCAAGCACGCTAGGCGCGGCGACGCAGTGCTGCTGGCATGGACCACTCATGGCGAACTGGCCAGCCAGTTTACTGAGGACGAAGCCTCGGTGCGGCGCATCCGTCAGGAGCACGGCGCCACTATTGCCAAGCTGATCGGCGCTGAGCATCACTTTTTTGATATGGGCGACTCCATGCTGACCGGCTCGCGCCGCGAGGCGTTACAGCTTGCGCGGCTGTATGCGCGCTTTCAGCCTGACGCTATCATCACCTGGAGCGATGACCACCCCCACCCCGACCACCGCATGACCGCGCGGATCGCCTTTGACGCCGTGACGCTAGCGCGCATCCCCAAGATCATCAATCACGATCTGAGCGAGCCCCTAGCTCCGCACCG